>JAAYHT010000090.1 GCA_012735285.1 Clostridiales bacterium
TCTTTCTTCCTAAAAAATTTCATCTTCATGCCTCAAGAAAATAATCCACTAATAAAAATTAGTAGGGTGTTTGTTCCCATAATAATGATGTAGTTTTTAATTGATACTATAAAGGTTGTCTTTTTATCCTGCTTTCTTATAAACTTTTTTATATTCTTATGCACTATAAAAATAGTCAACATTGAAATCAGGCTAATAGCTGATAAAATATCTAATACTACCATAATAATTGTGGCCAAATAAGTTGCATAATATATAGCCGCAAATAAATAGAGGGACATAGATCCTAAATAGTATGGTAGTGTGTAGCGTTTTACCTTAATATCCTCTTCCATGTCGCAAATATTATTTGCCAACATAATATTTGCAGTAGTACATACAGGAGCAACTGAAAGAAATATTAAAGTAATTACAGGGAATACGTTTATGTGAATAGTTATTTCTTCTAAATTTAACTTCAAAGTAAGGTAGGTTCCAGCAGGCATATTGATATATAAAACTAAAAAGGGTATAAACAAACCATAAAATATACCGGACATCAGCTCCCCTAAAGGCTGCCTGGATATGGGAATGGGACTATAGGTATAAAATATGCCGGCAAGGAAGCACAAGCCGCCCACTAAAAACACCACTATATCTGTATAATAAACTAAAATTAATCCTAAAATTGCACTTTTCGCAAATAATACATAGATAATCATAAGTGCAGTTTTTCTCTCAAACTGCAAGCTTTGATTATTTGTCTTGGTGTCAATATAGTTGTTGATTGCAGTAGTAGTCAAATCAAATAAGAACATGGATACAAAAAATATTGATGTTAGTAGCCAGTTTATTGGCTGCTTCATATAGAAAATATAAGCTAGCGCTAAGAGAAAAGCGAATACACTGGTGATTTTAGTCTTTATCTCTACATAACTCAAAAATCTTGTGACCAAAACTCTCTCCTCTAAAATTCTCTGTATGCCTTATTTAATATTTCAATAAGCTTATTTCTTTTATAATCAGTAACTTCAAGTTCATCAATAATACCCAAAGCTTTATTATAAAATTTCTTTGCAACAGTTCGAGTATATTTTAACCCTCCTGTTCTTTTTACTGCATCATTAATCTCATCTCTTGTTAATATGCCCAATTTGGCTTTTTGCTTTAATTCTTTTAGTTCCCTAAAAGCATGTATTAATGGCAAAGTTATAACATTCTGCTCATAGTCTGACTGAACGGGCTTTTTGGCAACATCTTCGGTTGACTCGAAATCCATACAGTCGTCTGTTAGCTGAAAAATCATCCCAATGTATCTGCCCAGATTGGCATATTTCTTATTTACCGACAGATCCTTTTCACATAAAATACTTCCGGCTAAAAATGATGCTTCAAATAAAGCGGCGGTTTTGCCCGATATAATCTTTAGATATCGAAATACGGTAAGGTCAAAGTTCCCGTTATTAATATGCTGATTTAATTCTCCTAAGCATAACTTACTCATATACTCATATAAGTTTAAATTAATATATTCCTCTTTTAAATATTCTTCTCTATTCTTTACAGAAGCATCCATTTCGAGAGCCATACAGAGCAAATAATCTCCACATATTACAGCTGTCCGTTTCCCGTATTTTTTCTGCAAGGACAATTGGCCTCTGCGAGTATCGGCATTATCGATAATATCGTCGTGCACCAGTGTAGCTAAGTGAATTAGCTCTATTGAAGCAGCCAGCTTGCACGCATCATCGTGTATCAATCCATCTTCATTTATTGCAGAGGTTAAAAGAGAAATTGCTCTGATGAATTTGCCTGTAGCCTTATTCAGGTAGTCAGTATATTCTCTTACAATATGAGGAGAGGTAGATAAGGCCTTACCTACCTCTTTTTTCGTTGCCTCATAAGCGCCTTCAAAATCCTTAAACATGTTTTGATTCTTGATATCATGCTTAATCATTGTAAATATATAACCTTCTTACTAAAGGCAATCCTTTCCACCAATTCTTTAAAGCTGGCATCACATAGTAATCTAACCCGAAGATTCTACCTCCGCCTATTAGCACCGCTATGGCTGCGAATATCATCCAGAATGTGTTAACGTATTGCCCTGTAGAACTTATAAACATTAGCTGTAGCGCTAAAGAAGCGCCCGCTGCTGGAAAAGTAAACAAACCGGCTATCAGCAGGAGGCCAATAATGATTTCCGCAAGGAACATTAGGGTCTGCATTAATATCTGGGTAGAATCGCTGGAAAGAATAAACGTGTCCATAAACCAGTTCAATAGAGGTATATCCAGCTTAAATGCGAAATCACCTATTGTTGAATTTGCTAAATCATTGCCGCTTACTAATATTGCTTTAAACAGCCCGAAAAAGTCCCAATTTATTATTGTTGTTCCGACCGACTCAACTACTTCAGCTACTTCACCTGTCGCGCCAGTCACTGCATCTGTAGCATTGGCTACCGCATCTGTAGCTCCGGATACTCCATCCACCCCGTTTGTTGCATTATTTAATATGCTATCATACCAGCCATTGGTATCCTTTATAGAATCGGCTAATATTGGCTCTGCCGCCCAACCTTTTACATATTTCATTATACCTTCATACACCCAGACTGCTCCAAGCCAAACCCTAAGAGGCACAAGTAAAAAGCTGGGTGTCCGATTCGAAAAATGTCCTCCTACAAAGCTCCTGCAGTGTCTGATTGTAAAAAATTCGTGCCTTAAGTAACTCCAAACCTTATTCCATCCTAGAATCTTAACAAAATATAACATATTAATCATATGTTTTGCAAACATTGCAAAAAAAGATGGAAGGTTAAGCATTCGATTAGGGAATCCCACTCTGGCTACACCATATCGACCCCCTATGCTGACCATAAAACCGTGGAAGGTCGGTTTATACTCCTCTAGTTCCCCTTCTCCTGTTATTAAGCTGGCAATATTTCGAGATGCGGTTTCAGCACTGAGCTCTGCATTTTCTACAATCTGAGGTACAGGTTGCTCTTCCCCATCAGGATAAAACAACATGTTGTCGCCTATTACGAACACATCATGATATTTCAATGAGCGCAGATAGCGATCCACCTTGATTCTGCCTCTTCTTGCTGATTCGAGAACTTTTGCAGCTTCCCCTGTAATATCGGCACTTTCTATTCCTGCTCCCCAGATAACCATTGCAGCATCGTGACGTGTAACCACATCATCTTTCTTGGTTTCAATATAATCTTCTCCCACACCTACTACATAGGTCCCAAACATCATATTTACGCCCATCTTTTTAAGTCTCTTTTCGACCTTACGGGACAATTCCTCAGGTAGGAGTGTAATGGTGCGCTCTAGAATATCTATAATCGTTATTTTTACATCATTACGATCTATTTCAAACTTTTCACATATTATCGGTAAGTATTCAGCCAGTTCTCCTGCCATCTCAACACCAGTAAAACCGGCGCCAACAATATATATGGTTAAAGCCTTTTTCCTTTCCTCAGGATCGGCTATTCGACATGCTTTTCTGAATAGATTGATAATATTATGTCTTATAA
>JAAYHT010000012.1 GCA_012735285.1 Clostridiales bacterium
ATACTATTCCTACAGATGAAATTCTAAAGACATATCATAAACTTGGCGGTGAAATAATTACCGTCGGATCAGATGCACATTATCCTAAAGATTTGGGTTATAGACTGGACTGGGCTTTTGAAAAAGTAAAAAGTATCGGTTTTAAGTACATTGCTACCTTTGACCAGCGTACACCGAAGTTTATAAAAATACCTTAATTACATCCAGCTTGGTCTCATGTAGAGCTTTATTGGAAATAAGTCATTCAGGGTTTGTGAAGCTTCTTCGCAAAGATTTTCTACACAACAGTTATAAACAAGCGGCACATTTAGTACTTCTGATATCTTATTACACAGATCCCTACCTTTAATGATATCAGCAACCTTTGTCTCCCTCAATAAATGGGTATTGTTAACTAAGCCGCTTACTTTAAGCCCTATTTCATTTTGAATTTTATTAATATGATCTAAGGCACCTTCAACTGTAGATGTTTCTGGACGGTTAGCATTAATTACACAGAGTATTTGTGTTTCATCATTATCAAAATATTTAGTGAACTGGTTTAGAATTCTAGCGCCACTATCATCTCCCCCAACGTCAATCACCGTAGTATAGGTAATATCTTCGAGGGGCTTTCGTATAGCTGGCGAGAGAGCAGGAAGATCAGCTGCAATATCGAACTGAAAGGCATTGCTGTGAACTTCAATACCCTTCTCCTCTAACAATTGTTTGCGTTCCCGACTACGAAAATAAACATTTGCAATATCTAAATCCACTAGCGCAACCTTTTTATCTGAATTTGCTAATTTTATTGCAAGATTCACAGAAAACTCTGTTTTACCACTTCCATAATGGCCTAGTACTATAATAATTCTTTTCATCATTAATTACCTCATATATATTCAAAATATCTTAAGTCTATGAAGTTTAAAGGATAGTGAACAAAACCCCTTAAGTTACTATCGATAGCAACATAACTGTTCAAGTCCATTATAAAAACAGATGCTGCTTCTTCTGCTAAAATACTTTGTGCTTCTTTGTAGATTTCTATTCTGTCGTCAGTATCTGACTCCAATATTCCTTTCAAAATCAATTGATCGTACTTCTCATTTGAAAAATTGATGAAGTTCCTTGAATATGTAGAATCAAATTGTTTCAGTGTAAAGTCAGGATCTAGCCTACCGGGCAACCCTATTATTGTTGCCTCATGTTCTCTACCGCAGTATACTTTCTCAAGCCAGACATTCCAATCAACCACTTCAATCTTCATATCAATGCCAGCATCAAGATACTGTTTTTTAATCAAGTTAGCTATCTGTTCATGGATTGGATTTTCATCTGGAACTTTCACTGTAAATGCTAAGTCAGAAAAACCTGCATCTTCCAACAATTCTTTGGCCTTTTCTATATCCTGGGTATAGTATTCCGATAAATCTTCATACCAGATGTTTAAAGTGGGAGAAAAGAAAGAGTTTACTTCAAGCGAATTAGGAGCTAACTTCTCAATAATCTCTTTTCTATTAATAGCATAATTTAAAGCTTGTCTCACTCTAAGATCCTTGAATGGCTCAAATTCATTATTTAATCCAAGGAAATGTATATTATTAGTCGGATGATACTCTACTACGAATGAATCGGATGGAATGTTTGAAATTATGTCATAAGAAACAGGTAAATACTGAATCTCCTTGTTTATAAGAGCAATAATGGCTGTATTTATATCATCAATTATTTTAATCTCCACTTCTTCCATTTTGGGCAGCCCTTCTTCATAATAGGACTCATTCTTCTTTAGAATCATTTTTTCACCAGGTGTATATTCTATATATTTGTAAGGGCCAGCTCCAATTGGCGAACTGCTCTGAGTGTTCCCACTGTTTTCAGGAATTATTGCCCAATATAGGTTCGAAAGAAATCGTGCATCACTTCGATTAATGTTAATTCTAACCGTATAATCATCTATTATTTCAATATTCTCTATGACTTCTGAGAATAATGTATTAGATGCAGAGGCCTCATCTTCAATCTTGCCGGCCAGTCTATCATATGTATATTTTACATCATCTGCAGTAAATTCTGTTCCATCATGAAAAGTAACGTCTTTTCTCAAATAAAAAGTTAAACTTGTTGCATCATTGCTTATGCTCCAATTTTCTGCCAAAGCAGGAGCCATACTCCCATCTTGCGATGGCATTACTAAGCCTTGAAAGATATTAAATAGTATTGATTGTGTTACGGAACATTTCGATAGATGAGGATCTAAAGAGTCAAAATCCTGAGGGATAGCTATCACCATTCTGTCGTTTGTTGATTCTTTTAATTGCACTACAGGTTCACTGCTACAGGCACTAATAAATAAGACGCAAAAGACTAGCAAAATAAAATGCTTTAAAAAAAATACATTCTTCATATTTATCCTCCCAGGATGGCCTTTTCGAATTGTAAATAAAACAATAAAATAATTATAACATATTAGTAAGTGAAAACAAGAAATTCCAATATAGAAAAAATCCCGAATTCTAGAGTAGTCTATCATTTGTGACAAAGACCTCTGAAAAACATTCTTTAAAAATGTTAGGTTGTTTTTCTTAATTAAACTGTCATTAACAATAACATCCTAAGCTGCGTTTTTAGAGAAATATTCTTCAACAACCTCATTTGGTGTTTTAAAGTTTAATACTTTCCTTGCAATATTGTTATACC
>JAAYHT010000091.1 GCA_012735285.1 Clostridiales bacterium
TATTTGCCGTATTATACCGAAGAGGAACGACAACGTCACACTGTTAGGCCTGGATTAACTGGTTTATCACAGGTAAATGGGCGGAATCTTCTTGCGTGGGATAAACGGTTAGAACTGGATGTTCAGTATGCAAGAAATGTATCGTTGTTTGAAGATGTTGCAATAATATTTTCTACCCTTAAAAAAGTTGTACAAAGGAAAGATATTGCGGTAGGCCGTCAACATGTTCTTCAGAGTTTGGATGTTGAGAGAAGGGTGTTACATTATGAAGATATGTAGACTTACAATTCAAGAAATCGATGATTACCAATCAGATATAGCAGACATGTTACGGCAATCGTTTGAAAAGAGTTTCCCGAATCATAGATATGATAGTATGATTTTCTATGACCGAATTGAAAAGCTTAAGACATACATGAGGGCTGATAAGGCAATAGTGATTGGGATAAAGGAAGATAACCATCTTTTAGGTTTTATATGGTTTTTTGAGAAAGTTATTCCAGGTGGAAACGTTATCCACATAAACCATTTTGTTGTGCACGATAAATA
Organism: Clostridiales bacterium; assembly: GCA_012735285.1. Taxonomy (GTDB): domain Bacteria; phylum Bacillota; class Clostridia; order Peptostreptococcales; family Anaerovoracaceae; genus JAAYHT01. The sequence goes on from JAAYHT010000091.1 coordinate 550, forward strand.
TAGAGCTCTTGGTTTAGGAAGAGCATTAATAGAAGAAGTTGAGAAACACGCGAAGAGGCAAGGTGTATCTCAAATAGAACTGTTCGTTACTAAGGATAATGTAGATGCAGTCAGATTCTATGAAAAAAGAGATTTTAAAATCGAGCGGTTTGTTATGACCAAGAGGTTGTGGTAATGATGGACATATACTTCGAACTAAATTATGGTAAATTGTATGAGGAAATCGAAGGCGGGACATGTGAAGTGTTTGAACATCGTAGTTCCTTGGGTACCATCCGCCACATGTTTATTAAGCGTAAAGTCCCCATCCAGCTAGGTGATATCACATATTATGATCTTGTCACACCTTACGGATACGGTGGTCCTTTGATTCTAAATTGTGAGGAGGGAAGAAAAGAAGATCTGGTACATGAGTTTGAGGTCGCCTTCGAAAAGTACTGTGGGAATCACAACATTGTAAGTGAGTTTGTTCGATTCCATCCAGTGATTGCTAATGCTTCTGACTTTCAATCTGTGTACGATATATCTTTTATTAGAAATACAGTAGGTACTAATATAAAGGATTATAGCGATCCTTTTAAGGATGAGTTCTCGAAAAGTGCGAGAAAGTCTATACGTAGGGCGCTCAGAGCAGGAGTTGATTATAGGGTTATTGAAAGACCTGATGAACTAATTCACTTCAAAGACATATATTATTCAACTATGAACAGGAACGATGCGAATGACTATTATTACTTTAACGATGCATATTTTGATTTATGCCTCCAGTTATATAGGAATAACATTATTTTGGTAGAAGCCGTATTTGAGGATAAAGTAATCGCATCTGGTTTTTATTTTGTTTATGATAATATCGTCCATGCTCATCTATCTGGAACGCTGACCCAATATCTTCATTTGTCACCTGCGTATATTCTGAAATATGGTACTATGGTATGGGCAAAAAGACACGGCATAGAGCTGATCCATTATGGTGGAGGCACGAGCAACGGGGAAAATGATCCTTTATATCAATTTAAGAAGAAGTTTGGTAATAACACGGAGTTCCGGTTTTGTGTCGGGAAGAGAATTTGGAACTGGGACGTCTATACACGTCTTTGTCTAGAAAAAGCGGTAAAAGAGGATACCGACTTCTTTCCTGCGTATAGACATCGTGATTGACTAAGAGTTTTATCTTTTTCTTTGGAGGTGTGCTATGCTATGCTTACTGCAACGATACGAAGGAATACTTTCTGGCTACTGGATTTTCTAAGTGGCGGGAATGTATATAGACACTTTAAAGAAGTAAATGAAATAAACAGCAACCCCTGTCAGCTATCCGAAAAAATACAGTTCATCCTTCGCAATCTAATTCAACACGCGACAACAACGACTCCCTACTATGAGAAGTATCGAGGTTGTAGAACTCTTGATGATTTCCCTGTGATTAACAAAGAAGTTGTGAAGGAAAATACCGATAAGTTCCTATCGATAAAATATAAGGACAAAGATTTATATACGGTTAGCACTAGTGGCTCTACTGGAATTCCATTTATATTGCAACAGGATGCTAATAAGCGAAACCGGCTAAAAGCAGATCTGATCTATTTTGGAAAAGTATGTGGTTATGAGATAGGGGACAAGTATGTTCATCTAAGGGTTTGGTCGGAGTGGAAAAAAAAGCGCTATTTGTCACAGCTAAAGCAAAACGTCGTTCCCGTAGACATATCACGACTTGATGACGAGAGTATTAACCAATTATATGAACTGCTAAACACTGATAAAAAGATTCGCTGTATCAATGGCTATGCAAAGTCCCTTGATATAATATCGAAGTACTTTCTTGAAAATTCACTAATACCCGACAGCAATATCAAAGTAGTCATTTCAAGTGCAGAGGTTTTGACTGAAGGTATGAAA
>JAAYHT010000092.1 GCA_012735285.1 Clostridiales bacterium
AATCCGCTTGAAAAAGCGGACTTTGTCGACAGTCTGGCCGGGGAAGTTATCCCCGGTTTTTCATTATTATATCAAGCACTTTATGCGCCGCCTCATACTTTGTTAGCTTTGGCAGCTGTATTTCTTCATCCTTTGTTATGATAGTTAATACGTTGGTGTCAACGGCAAAGCCTGCACCTGCTGTCTTTAAATTGTTGGCAACTATCATATCTATTTTTTTATTAATCAATTTCTTTTTAGAGTTCTCTATTAAATTCTCCGTCTCCATAGAAAAGCCGCATAGGAATTGCCCTTCTCTGCGATTTTCCCCGAGATACTTGAGAATATCTGGAGTCCTTTCCAAAGCTATTGACATATCATCATCTGATTTTTTTACCTTTTCACTTGAGGTAACAGCAGGGGTGTAATCAGATACTGCCGCTGCTTTAATGATGATATCCTGTTCTTGACTTATGGAAGTTACAGCGTCAAACATCTCCTTTGTTGAAATGACATTGATTACTTCAACAAAGCTAGGCTTTTCTAGAGATGTTTCTCCAGATACTAATGTAACTTCTGCACCCCTTTGTGCAGCAGCCCTAGCTATTGAATAGCCCATTTTACCTGAGGATGGATTTGAAATAAATCTTACGGGATCGATATATTCCTTAGTAGGTCCTGCTGAAACAAGCACCTTTAGCCCCTTCATATCTTTCTCAAATGCTATTTCGTGTAGTATGGCCTCTAGGATTTCTTCTGGCTCTGCCATTCTGCCATCACCTATATCTCCGCATGCCAAAATGCCGCTTCCCGGTGTAACGATCTTCCATCCTAGCGATTGGAGCTTTTTCAAGTTTTCCTGAGTCACCGGATTATGATACATGTTTGAGTTCATGGCAGGAGCAATCATCTTTGGACAAGTGCATGCCAAAACAGTTGTAGTAAGCATATCATCGGCAATACCGTATGCAAGCTTTGCAATTACATTTGCTGTTGCCGGTGCAATAACTACTATGTCGGCAAGCTTGGCTAAAGAGACATGCTCTACATTGAATTGAAAATTGCGATCAAATGTATCAACAGGAGCCTTGTTTCCTGATAATGTTTCAAAGGTTATGGGCGTAACAAAATGCGTAGCATTTTTAGTCATCAGCACATGAAGATCGCAATTTAGTTTTTTTAGTGCTGATGCTAAATATGCTGATTTATATGCCGCTATACTTCCTGATACTCCTAATAGTACTGTTTTTCCTTCTAACATTTTTATATCCTTAATTAGTTTCTACATTAGTTATTCCAATTAATTGCCTTAAGTATAACAAAAATTACTTGGGGCGTAAACATAATTATAGTAGATTTGCTTTTTAAAAATGGAACGATTTTCTTTACAAACAAAGAATAACGTGCTAGAATTAAAATATCTTAATTAAATAATTTTAAATTTAGAACGTTATTTTTTAAATATTAAGAATAACGAGGTTAAATTAAAAAGGAGTGAGATAGGTGGATATATATATTGAAATGTCCAAGTATCCTGTTTTCTCAATTGAAGATGTAAACAAGCATACAAAGAATCAGAAAACTGCTTATTCACAAATAAACTATTTGATGAAAAAGGGTCTGATAAAAAAAGTACGAAAAAATATATACTCGGTTGTTAATCCGGCAACAGGGCAGATTATTGCAAATCGCTATCAGATTGCTTGCGCTATAACTAACACCGCGTATCTTTCACATTACAGTGCTTTTGAATTTTATGGACTTACAAATCAAGTTTTTTATGAAGTATATGTTTCTTCAGAAACAAAGTTTAACAACTTTGAATATGATAAAGTGACTTATAAATACGTAGCTTCAAGAATGAAAGAAGGGGTTGTAAATGCAAAAAACACTACAGGAGTTAGAATCACAGATTTAGAAAGGACAGTAATAGATAGTATCCATGACTTCAATAAAATTGGTGGATTTGAAGAATTACTCAATTGCTTAGATAGTGTTCACTACTTAGATGATTCAAAGTTAATAAAGTATCTTAATATATATAATACTCAGGGGCTTTATCAAAAAGTAGGATTTCTTTTGAATAATTATCGTAAAGAAATGCAACTCTCAAAAGAGTTTATTGCGTATTGTAAAAGTAAAATAGGAAAAAGTACACGGTATCTTGTAAATGAACAGAAAGGGACAAGCTCATATAATAGTGAGTGGAGACTCATGGTGCCTAAAAGCTTATTGGAGATAAGGGGAGGGGACTTAATTGTATAATTACGATATTATTTATTTGGAGAAAAAGGCTGAAGAGCTAGGGTTTATAAGAGATACATTGGAAAAGGTAACAAGATTAGCAGATATTTTGGAATATTTCAATACAAGTCCAATCCTTAAAGATAGCCTTGCACTAAAAGGTGGTACAGCCATTAATCTTACAATCTTTAACTTACCAAGACTTTCTGTTGATATTGATATGGACTATCAAATATAAGGTAAAGGCTTTGGGGAGCTGTTAGAGACCTATATGATACAAGAAATATGATTAGGTTTGGAATCTTTGATGTATCAGAAAAGGAAATACTAAAGAAATGTGTTATTTTTTATGCTGCTATTTCAGCTAAGAATATTAATTAGAACTTTGATACTAGTACAATCCAATGGCACTATGGAAAACTAGAAAAATACCTGATCCGGACAAGAAATAATGAATTAATTATAGTATCATAAGGCAATTATGGAGGAGCTTTTTCTTTTATCTTATCCTCTTGCTTGAACAGTATTAATATACAAGATTATCTTTCGTTTTTTCACCAAAAACTTTATAATAATTCCACTATGATGGTTAAAGTGTATTGAATTTGTGAATATTATTAATTATAATAGATTGAAAACTTTTTATTCTATACACAGGAGAAGGAACAATGATATTTGCATTAGATATAGGTAATACAAATATAGTAATAGGCTGCATTGAGGGAGACGACATACACTTTACAACTAGGTTCAGCACTGATCGTAATAAAACTGAAGATGAATATGCGCTGAAATTAAAGTCATTATTTGATTTTTATCAAATAGATCCTAAAGAAATAGAAGGAGCAATAATATCTTCAGTTGTACCTCAGCTAACAAGAATATTGAGCTTGTCAATAAAGAAAATTAGTGGCAAGACACCACAGATTGTCTGTTATGATATGAATCTTGGAGGTCTAAAAATAGGTGTGGACTATCCTGAACAATTGGGAAAAGACCTTATCACAAATGCAGTAGCCGCTATTAAGGAGTATCCAAAACCAATAATTATTTTTGATATGGGAACTGCTACAACCCTATCGGTTATAGATAAAGACGAGAATTACCTTGGGGGCATGATCATACCAGGTCTTCAGACATCAATGGATGCCTTATCAGCACGTACAGCTCAGCTTCCTAAGGTAAGTTTGGAAGCTCCGGAAAATGTTATAGGTAAAAACACAATAGACTGCATGAAGGCTGGAGCCATATTTGGAACTGCTTCAATGCTGGACGGGCTAATAGATAGAGTAAACGAGGAACTTGGAGAAGAGGCTACAGTAATAGCTACAGGTGGGCTGTCTAAAGAGATAGTAAAACATTGTAAGCGTAAAATAGTTTCAGATCCCAATTTGATGTTGAAGGGTTTAAAATTAATTTATGATATGAATAAAGATAGCTAAAAAGAACTAAATAATCCTTTACATAAAAGACACATGCAAATGTGTTTTTTATATTCCCTCGACAAATTTCGATGATAAGTTTGGATGAGCCTTTATATACTTTTAGTATAGGATAATGCAGTAAAATTAAAGGAGGTTTAAAGATGAGGAAGAAATACAAACCCATACTATGTTGGGTAATAGTAATTGTATTTTTGCTCGGTCTTAGCCCTATCTCTTTTGCTGAAACAAAAGAGGCAGATTCCGTGTACTTCAACGGAAATATCTATACTGTAGATGAAGATTTCTCAATCGCAAAAGCTATTGCTATTAAGGACGGCAAATTTGTTTATGTGGGCGATAATGAGAAAGCAGTAGAGTACATAGGCAAAAATACTGAAGTTATTGACCTCAAAGGTGCAACAGTTCTTCCGGGATTAATTGATTCCCACCTGCATTATCCGGGCGTAGGTGCTCTCATGCAGCAGATCGATGCTTTCTGGCTTCCAAAAGATGATATCTTAGGACTTGTAGCAGAAGCCGCAAAAAGAGCCCAGCCTGGTGAATGGATAATTGGGCGCGGCTGGAATCAAGCGGTTTGGGATCCTGCAATCTTTCCTTCCAAGAAAGATTTAGATGCTGTAGCTCCGAATAATCCGGTAGTTTTGACTAGAGTTTGTGGTCATGCTACCTGGGCTAATTCGCTGGCTATGGAAATTGGAGGAATTGATGCAGATGGAGTTACTCCAAACCCAGTTGGAGGCGAAATAATTCGTAAGACAGAACAGGATGAAGCCCAAGGGTACTATCCCGGAATAAAGGTTGGAGAAGCCATAGGTGTATTTACAGACACCGCTTCAGGGCTTATAACTCAGCATAGGCCTTCACCAACAGAGAATCAATTGGTAGATCAATTGAGACTGGCACAGGATCATCTACTTTCCTTAGGTATTACCAGTGTGCGTGATGCAGGTTCAGACATGGACACCTTCAAGCGTTTACGCAATCTTTATGAAGATGGAGAACTCAAGATCAGAATATACATGATGGCATCTTCTGATTCAGCTGAAGGGTTCTACAAAATGCCAGAAAGCGAACGCACAGGATTGTTCGGAGACCGTCTGAATGTACGCTCAATAAAACTCATGGCTGATGGTTCCCTGGGAGCTCGTAGTGCATGGATGCTTGAATCATACGCAGACAGGGAGGGGCATATAGGAGATCCCAGATACACAGATGAAGAGTTCTATAACTATGTTAAAGCTGCTGCCCAGGCTGGATTCCAAGTCAATACCCATGCCATCGGTGATGCAGCTAACCGTCAGGTCTTGGATGGTTATGAAAAAGTAATTAAAGAGTTTGGTCTAAAAGATCATCGCTATGCAATTGAGCACTCGCAAATAGTAGCATTAGAAGATATACCACGCTTTGCAGAACTAGGAGTACTTCCTTCAATGCAATTCGTCCATGCCACATCTGACCTCAACATGGCTGAAGATAGAGTTGGACCTGATAGGATTAAAGGCGGTTATGCATGGAGGAAGTTTATTGACTCAGGTTCTATCATACCTAACGGAACTGATGCTGCAGTTGAGCTTGCAAATCCATTCCATGGACTGTATGCTGGTGTAACTAGAATGACAAGGGATGGTTTCCCCAAGGGTGGATGGTATACTGAAGAATGCCTAACTAAAGAAGAAGTACTACGTGCATACACTATTTGGGGAGCATATGCTCAGTTCGAAGAAGATAGTATTGGGTCAATCGAGCCAGGTAAATATGCTGACTTTGTGGTAATAGATAGGGATTATATGACATGTCCTGTAAATGAGCTAAAGGATATTCAGGCTCTTAAGACAATTATAGCTGGAGAAGTTGTTTATGAAAGAGATTCAACTGTTCCAACTATAATTTGGAGAGGCTTACCTGTAGTATTTGCTACTGATCCTGTGAACATTGAAGGATACATCTATGTACCTGCTCAAAGAATGATCGAAGCAATAGGAGCAGAAGGTTTTACATATGATGTAGATAAAGACCCCGTCGTAAAGATTAAAGGTGAAGACTATATCAAGGTAAGATATCTGTGTGAATCCTTAGGATACAGTGTATCCTGGAGCAGAGGCAGCAACTCAGTATCTATAGCTGAGTGGTAGAAAAGGGGGAGCATCCGCTCCCCTTTTTTATGGACATAATGTTATCTATGAGTTATAATGTTATCGCTGTTTATCAATATATATGATGAGCTTGCTCTCATCATTTATTTTTTCAAACTATACATTAAAAGGACTCACATAAATGGAAGATAAAAATATTCTAGGTGAAGAAAAGATATATAGATTGTTAATAAAGTTTTCACTACCTGCTATCGTAGGAATGACTGTTAACTCTTTATATAATGTGGTAGATAGGATATTCATAGGTAACAGTCCTGATCTGGGAATGAACGGTTTAGCAGGGATAACTATCTCATTTCCTATTATGATAATAATAATGGCGGTGGGAATTCTTTTTGGTGTTGGGGGAGCAACCAGGTTTGCGATTAAGCTTGGAGAGGGCAACAAAGAAGAGGCTGAAAAAACTCTCGGTAGCGTTTTTACAATGCTGATCATTAGTTCGGTTGTTCTCACAATACTAGGGCTAGCCTTTCTAAAACCCTTGGTGAGAGTATTCGGAGCAAGTGAAGAAGTTGTTCCATATGCAATGGAATATCTTGAAGTGATTCTGCTTGGATCGATCTTTAAAATAGTAAGCATGGGCTTAAACAATATTATTCGAGCTGATGGCAGCCCGAAAATTGCAATGTATACGATGCTTATCGGTGCAATAACAAATATTATATTAGACCCCATATTCATATTCGGATTTAGAATGGGCATGTTTGGTGCTGCA
>JAAYHT010000093.1 GCA_012735285.1 Clostridiales bacterium
CCATAATCCTTGCTAGTGTATATTCATAAAATTAATTGTTAACAAAAAAATACGAGAGGGTGCAGGCACCTTCTCGCTAAAAACCACCATGGGTTTTTGTTCTCCAAAACTATTATACACATAAACTATAAAAGTGGTCAATGATTTTTTTGACAAAATCATAGTAAGATAAAAGAAGTTGATTTTTTTCAAAAAACTTCTTATTAGCTATAAATTTACCGTCAATTAAGTTTTTTAATTCCCCCATGGTTTTTTATTTAATTTTTTTACTGGTGACCACATTATAAAATACAAACAGCGTAACGACAAAATCGTGTATTACTGGATTTTTCATTTTTTTGTTTCTTGAATTCCTGGAAATACCATCGATCTTAGATACATAGTTTATTATCTCTTTGCTTGGAGTAATTCTTTTGCTATAAGGTATTTTAAGGCTGTTAAGTAAACAATTATTATGGGCTGCTGCGTTTCTTAAAAAACGTACAGACCATAAATATTTTTCCATTGATCCCTTAGTCTCATATTTATCATAATACATTTTGTATAATTTAGTAAAATCGGAAAAACTTAAGACTTCTACTATGTTCCATATAGCGAAATTATTTCGATATTTTACTATTAAATCGGAACAAGCAGAGTTCCGTTCTTTATTAATAATCTTGTTTCTAATGTAAGGTTTTATCTTAAAGTAGTAAGTATTATATGTTAGAAAATTTTTTGCTTCTTCCTCTTTAATAATATTAAACTGTATACCACTTTTATTTTTCATATAATCTATCTGTTCATCTATTATTAGCTATGCCTTTCTCATTTCTACCCCCAACGAAATCCGGTTTAAAACATTAGCGTTCTTAAAAATATTATATCAAATCATGACAAAAATTTACATAATAAACAATATTATGGTTGACCGTTCTGTTTCTAGTGGAATGGTTATAAAACTTGCAAATATCGAATATCGATAATATAATGTATGTAAAATATTAGGTATGGTGAAAATAGGTTGGCTAGAGAAAAATTCCAAACATTAACCGAGCAAATGTTTTATACACTGCTGTGTTTTCGAAATGAATGCTGTGGTGTTGATGTAATGGAAAAAACGAAAGAAATAACCCAAGGTAGAGTAAGTATTGGCCCAGGAACACTTTACAATTTAATTGATCAGTTTTTGGATGCGGGATTGATTCGTAAAGTAGGAGCAGAAGGACGTCGCATAAACTATATCCTCACGGAAACAGGGGAGAAAGCCCTATCGGAAGAATACGAGAGATTAAAAAAACAGATAGAAGATTACGAAAATGTATTCGCATTGAGTCGGGAGGATGATTAAATGAATAGCTCTGATACAAAATATCGGCTGTTAATATCTCCATATCCAACGATATATGATTACAGAAGTATCGAGGATAACTTAACTTCTATGGCGGCGAAGGGATGGAGAACTGAAAATGTAGACACATTTTTATGGAAATTCAAAAAAGCTGAGCCATCAAACAAGGAATTTTCTGCCATATTTACTGGAAGTGAAAAAACAGAATTGCTTGAAGAACTCTGTGAAAAAGAAGGCTGGAAAAAAGAGTTCCAATGGAAACACATGCAAATATTTTATGCCGATCAGGACGCTATTCCTCTAGAAACTGATGAAGCTGTTAAATTGGAAAATATCCATCGAAACATGAAACAAACCTTTATACCAAACTGGATCAAAATATTATTGTTCATGCTTGTTCTAGCTTTTATTAATGGAATGAAATACTTCAACAATTCTCCCTATAGCGATGGCCTTACTTTTTGGGCCTTTCTTATTGCTCTATATGGTGCGTTGATAGCTGGTATAACACTTCTAGGATATCTGTTGTGGTTGAAGGTTTCAAGGAAAAGAATATCTGAAGGAGGAGTATGTGCTAAAGCCACACTGCAGCGTAAGATTATTAATATACTTTTAATCGGATTTTTGGCTCTTTGCATTGGCGGTTTGGCGGATGCAAATATACATTTTGGAAAAGGTATAGTATTATACATAGTTATTTATCTAATTTTAGTTCTTGCTGTAGTCTCAATTATAAATCAACTTTCTAAGCAAAAAGAAAGAAAAATATTATTTGGCATAATTACCTTAGTTTTAATAATTGGATTAGTGGTTTTTATGAACATAATAGAAAAAATTCTTATCACATGGGTCTAATATACAATGAGGATTTCATGGTTACAATATAAAGATAAAAAGCCACGAAACATTGGAATTCGTGGCTTTAAGTTTTTTGGTACTCCGTCCGGGACTCGAACCCGGGACGCCCTGATTAAGAGTCAGGTGCTCTTCCAGCTGAGCTAACGAAGCATACTAATTATATTTTTTAGGCAATAAGCATTTTAGCATTACAATTAGCGCTTGTCAACTCTTAAAAAAATACATAAATTACCAGGCTTAATATTTTCAAAGAATTCCTCTAATTACCGCTCATATATAATTTGGTTTAACAAAGAATAATGCAAGAGGAGGGATTTGAAAAAATGACAAAAAACCGTTTCGAAAATGAAACAAGGAATACTCGCAATCAGGAAAGTAATCCTAATCAAAGAAACAAACAGAAGCAAGAAAACCGACAGGAAAATAGGACAAAACAGACCAATAGGAACAATTGCAGTAACTGCTAACTTCCTTTAGGGAAGTTTTGCAGATAAGGCAGTATGTCAATTAGGGTTTGGCATACTGCCTTGACCATCGAAATTTCTCCATTACTATATACGGACGGGGATCCCGTCCTTTTTTGTAATTGCTATATAATGCCGGTTATATTATAATAATATGAAAGCTTTTTAAGTCTTGTGTAATTAATGGAGGACAGGTAGATGTACTGCAAAGAATGTGGAAGCCCTCTAAAAAAAGGTGATAGGGTCTGTAAAATATGCGGGACCTCTATCGATTTAGTCGATGAAAATGTTGAAGATAAATCTACCGACGATAGTACTTCTAAAAAGGATGATTTTTCAGAATTTCAATGGAATGTATACGACTTCCCTAAACCAAGAAAGACAGATGATTTAGATTTAGATTGGGGATTTGACGACAACAGGAAGAAAAATTCATCTTTAGAAAAAGATGAATTAGATATTGATTTCAGCAGTGTAGAGAAATTTTTTACATTCCACAAGAAGAACGAGGAATTCCAGAAACTTCTTGATAAAGAATATGAGAGAATAAAAAGAAATGAGGCCAGACAGGAAGAAATATTACATAGACCCACTTTTTCACTTGAAGACAGGAAAGAAGAGCTTGAAGAAGACCAAACAGTAATTGAAGAAGAATTAGTTGCAGAAGAAGTAGAAGAGGAAATAGAAGAAACAACTTTAGTAGAAGATGAAGATATAGAGGAAGAAAAAGAAGAAGAGCTAGTTAAAGTTGAAGAAGAAGATGAAGAAAAAGTACCGTTAATTTCAGATCTAGAAAAAGATGTAGTAGAAGATGTACCTGTAAAAGAAGAAACTGAAGAAAAAGACTTATTCTTATTCGATATTGAACATGTAGAGGAAAAGAAGAAAAAGGGTGGCTTTAAAAGAGCCGTACTAATCATAGTAGTTATTATCCTAATAGCGGAAGTGCTTGCATTAGGGATTACATATTTTGCACCTGATACTTCTGCAGGTAAAAAAGTAGCAGAAATACAGGCGGCTATAGGGGGAGTATTTAGTAATATTAAAGATGAGGTGACAGCCTTCTTTAACAAAGACGAATGTGAGATGACTTCAACAGATCCTATAGAAGAGCCTGAGGAGGAAGAAGAGCCAGAAGAAGTTGAAGAGCCTTTGGATCCAAAACCTAGTGAAGATAAAGATGCTTTGATTGAATCTCAGTTGTTTAATAATAAAAATATTAAAAATGTAAGGGCTAATGATCAACTTAAATACCAAGACGGCAAAGATTATGGTGTAGAAGACATTAACAAATCCAAACCTATTGAGAATAATATTTGGATGACAACAGAAAATGGAGAAACACTATATTATGACCAGGAAATTGTTGCAACACTGATATCTTTCGACTCACAGTGGGTAGATTATGTTCAAGGAGAAAGCGATCAGGTATTGGGTTTGGTTGAAGAGGGTAGTCAAGCCTATAAAAATGTGAGTACCTTCTCCAAGGTAGGCAAGGTAAGACAGGAATTTTTAACACTGGAAATAGGGGAACTAAGACAGGGTAATAATGGCTTTTATGCCTGGACATATGAAAAGATAAAAGAATATGAGGGTAATAAGGTGAATGAAAAAGAATATTATTGGATATATCATCTTAAACCCGTAGATAGAAAAATGAAAATTGCAAATTATCACAAGTATAGCTTAAAGTGATTATGGAGGTAATTGAATGGCAACTAAGGCTAGATTTAATAGAGAAGAAATTAAGTTAAGCAGAGCATTTTCCCCTTCGAGAACTACTATTGAGACTGCTTTTTATGGTAATAATGTAGAAAAGGTTTTCGATTTAAAGAAAGCATATAAGATAGCTCAAGAGAGCCCTGGTACTATAACGCTGGATATGCCTGTTTATGAACCAGAGAAAATAGGCCTTCCTAAGGATGCAAAGATATTGTTATTTAACGATGGGGAAACCGTAGGTAGATTTGCAGGCGCAAGAGTTATATTAGGTGAAAAAGGTGTTGTTGAAAGTGATATAACTGCAATATTACGCGAGGCAGTTTACAAGACCAGATACAAGAAAATGCTTCATGCACAGGCCTATATAGGTCTTGATGAAGATTTTATTATAAACGCAAACCTACTTGTACCAGAAGGCTATGAGAACACACTGTATAACTGGTTATTAAACTTCCAATACAAAAATGATTTTTACGATAAGATGTACGCTAATTCTGAAGTAATAGGGGATGAGCCCGATATATTTATCCTATCAGATCCAGATTGGAAGGATGATAGATTTCCAAACGGTTTAGCTTACTTTGACCCCGAGCACAACTGTGCAGCATTATTAGGCCTTAGATATTTTGGTGAACATAAAAAAGGTACTTTGACTATTGCTTGGGGTATAGCAAATAGAAACGGATATGCTTCATGCCACGGTGGCCTAAAGCGCATGGTCAGAAGCGACGGTAAAAAATATGTAATGGGCTTTTTCGGATTATCAGGATAAGGAAAATCATCATTGACCCATGCTAAGCACGATGGTAAATACGATGTTACCATATTGCATGACGATGCTTATATCATCTCAACAGTCGATGGCTCATCAGTTGCTTTAGAGCCTTCATATTTCGACAAGACACAGGACTACCCCCTTGTTTCTCCAGATAATAAGTACCTTGTAACCATGCAAAACTGCGGGGCTACAATTGATTCGGAAGGGAAATTGGTACCTGTAACCGAGGATATAAGAAATGGTAACGGTCGTGCAATTAAATCAAAGCTTTGGTCAGACAACCGTGTTGACAAATTGCAAGAACCCATAAATGCAATAGTGTGGCTTATGAAGGATCAGTCCTTACCACCTGTTCTTAAGATAGAAAATCCGGTATTGGCATCTGTTCTGGGAGCTTGCCTTGCTACAAAACGTACAACTGCTGAGAAACTATTAAAGGGTACGGATGCAAATGCATTGGTATTTGAACCCTATGCCAATCCCTTCAGAACATATGCTTTGGAAGAGGATTATTATAAGTTCAAAGCCTTGTTTGAGGAAAGAAATGTAGATTGCTATATCTTGAATACAGGTCACTTCCTAGATAAAAAGATACCTAAGGAAGTTACTATAGGTATTATTGAAAACATTGTGGATGAGACCGCTGAATTTAAAGATTTTGGCCATTTGAAGGATTTAAAAACCATGGATGTGGAAGGTTTTGTGCCCAACTTTAGTAACAGAGACTATGTAAAAATGTTAAAAGAAAGCATGGCCAACAGGATGGAATTCCTGGAGTCCTTAAAGGAACTCAAGGGAGGCAGGGACCAGCTTCCTGAGGAAGCAGAAGCTGCTTTGAAGAAGTTGTTGTAGGAATTAAGAAAGGGTGATTTTTTGAATAAAAAGAGGCTAGGTATTGGGATTATAATAATTGTTATATTAATCCTTATAACTGTATTTGGATCGGCTTTAGGATTCATTACAGATTATCTATGGTTCCGAGAATTGGGATATACGGGGGTGTTTTTCAAGAAGTTATTCACACAGTTTAAACTGGGTATCCCATCCTTTATCATACTTACCATATTAACTTATATATACCAGATGGCTCTTAAAAGGAGCTATTATAAAAGAGTTAGCACTATAGACTATGCATCCGTTAGCGAGAAGACTATAAATCGTATTGCATTAGCTATAAGTGCTGTGTTTGGAATATTAGTTACACTGGCTACAGTTGTAAGGCTTTGGTTTGATGTACTGAGATTTGCTAATAGTACAGATTTCAACATAGCTGATCCAATCTTTAATTTAGACATATCTTTTTATGTTTTCAAGCTAGAATTAATCACCCAAATTAATCAAATAGTCATTGTAATAGTTGTAGCCTTTTTAATTGTGACCTTTATCTTCTTTTCAATACTGCTTTCAACTAGAAGGCCTAAGATTTTTGATCAGGGTCCTTCGGAGTTTGGAGAAGACGGACAGCGCTATACAGGCAATTACAGCGGATTTGGTGTATTCGGGGATGCTTTAAATCAGATGTTTAGAGGTTTTGAGCCTGGCTTTGGCGGCGGCGGAAGCAGGATAGATAAAAACAATATGAAGGAGCTTGCAGTAATTGCATCCCGACAGTTTAAGATACTTGGCGTAGTATTTTTCTTAATGCTTGCCGTTAATTTCTGGTTGAAACAATATACCCTGCTATATACCTCGAGCAGAGGTGTGTTATATGGTGCAGGGTTTACTGATATAAATGTCACCCTTTGGGTATATCGTGCACTAGTTGTTTTAGCTGTTATAGGAGCCTTTACCTTTGTAAGAGGTTTTCAAAAGAAGAATCTTAGAACGATATTGACCATACCTTTAATTATGATAATTGTTTCTGTTATAGGCACTGGTGCAGCTAATGTTGTTCAGAACTTGATAGTATCACCTGATGAAATCAGGAAGGAATACAGCTATCTTGAGAATAATATTAAATATACTCAGTATGCATATAACCTCCATGAAATCACAGAAAAAGAGTTCAGTGCCTCAAATACACTTACCAATGAAGACATTCAAAACAACATGGGCACTATTTCAAATATCAGGATAAATGACTATGAGCCTGCAGAAAAGTTCTACAACCAGGCCCAGAGTATACGTGCATATTATCAGTTCAACGATGTGGATGTGGACCGCTATATGGTAAACGGTGAATACACCCAGGTATTCTTGTCGGCAAGGGAAATCGATGAGTCAAAGATTATAGATCAGCCCTGGCTGGCTAAGCATCTTAAGTATACTCACGGCTATGGAATAACCCTTTCAAGGGTTGATAAGGTAACAGAAAGCGGGCAGCCGGACCTTTTAATTGACAGCATACCACCTATTTCAAGGGTAGATGAAATACAGATTGAAAGACCCGAAATCTACTTTGGTGAATTAACCAACAATTATATTATTGTAAATACCGATGAATTGGAATTCGACTATCCAAGCGGCGATATCAACGTTTATACCACATATGAAGGAAATGCGGGTATTAATTTAAACCATATTAACAGAATTTTGTTTGCTCTACGTGAGCAGAGCTTAAAAATTTTGGTATCAAGCAATATTAATAGTGATTCCAAGATCATCATAAGGCGTAACATTATGGATAGGGTAAATACTATAGCACCTTTCTTAAGCTACGACTCAGACCCCTATATAGTAGCTGAAGATGGAAAACTGTATTGGATGCTTGATGCCTATACCTATAGCAATAAGTATCCCTATTCTGAGCCCTTTAATAATGAAAATGGGATTAACTATATTAGAAACTCAGTTAAGGTAGTAATAGATGCTTACAACGGTGACACTAATTTCTACCTTGTGGACGATCAGGATCCTATAGCAAACACCCTGCAGAAGATCTATCCAGAACTGTTTAAGGATTTTGAAGAGATGCCCGAGTCATTGCAAAAGCATATTAGATATCCTAATATGTTGTTCACGATTCAGGCTCACATATATGCAAAATACCATATGGATGATGTGGAAGTATTCTACCAGGCTGAGGATAAATGGGAGATTTCTAAAGAAATGTACGGCATGGAAGAAATACAGATGACACCAAACTACTATATTATGAAACTCCCGGGAGAAGAGGAAATAGAATTTATCAATTCAATCCCTTATACACCTGTAGGGAAGAAGAATATGAATGCTCTATTGATAGCAAGAAACGATGGAGAGCACTATGGACAGCTGGTACTTTACAGACTGCCAAAATCAAAGATCATTTACGGACCTATGCAGGTTGAAGGGTTTATAGACCAGAACACTGAGATCTCTAAAGAATTCACCCTTTGGAACTCAGCGGGTTCTAGTTATACCAGAGGTAATATGTTTGTAATACCGATAGAAGACTCCCTAGTCTATGTTGAACCTATATACCTGGAGGCAACAAGCGGAAGCTTGCCTGAAGTTAAGAGGGTCATTATCTACTACAACAACAGAATAGCTTATGAACCAACCCTAGCTGATGCACTGGATGTTATGTTTGGTACCGGTGCAGGAGCTGGTCTGAATGGTGATATTGAAGAGCCTGGCGGGCAAGTTGGAGAAGAAGATGATGTGGTAGATACTATTGATGATCTGATCCTCAAAGCTGTAGAGGCCTACAACAAGGCAAAGGATGCTCAGCAGCAGGGCGATTGGGCTTCCTATGGAAGGTATCTAAAGGACCTTGAATCCTACTTGAATGAGCTTAGCGGAGGAGCAGGGCAAGCAGCCCCCGAGACGGTAGAAGTTGACCCAGATATAATCGAAGGAGTCGTAAATTAATAAGGCTAATTGATGATAATATAAGGGTTGTAGGTGTCGGGTAAACTGACACCTATAATTCTTTACAAGTAAAATACAATAGTGATATACTTAGAATGTTGAAAAGGAGGGCATGTTTATGATTCTGGACAAAATGCTGTTTACTATACCTGCTGATGCACATAGTAAAGAAGAGATAACAGAAATATTGAAAAAACACCCAGAAGTAAAGTTTGTCTCATTCGTAGGTGTGGATATTGGCGGACACGACACCGATGAGAAAATTCCCGTAAAATTATTTATAGAAGAAATGGATAGGTTTTTCCAGCAGGGTGTCCAGACAGACGGTTCTAGTGTAGTATTGCCCCGCATTGCGACACTTAACAATGCCAAGGTTGATATAATCCCAGACTTAGATGTTAATTGGTATGTAGATTATAATTTAAAACATATAGGAGATGACGGTACACCTGTAGGAACCTTGAGAATACCTTCTTCACTATTTCACAACGATACTGAAGAAGTAGGTTCCCGCTATATTCTCAAAAAAGCCGCAGAAGTTTTTAGAAAAGAACTGCTTGATTTGATAAAAGAAAATCCCTATGTGTTGGAATATACGGAGATTAATTCAGTAGACGAGATTGAAAGAATTGTTATGACAGGTGCCACTGAGCTTGAGTTCTGGGTTAAAACACCTGAAGATAAGGCTGACAGGCAGCAGCTTTCCACATCCCAGGAACTCAAGGAGCAATACTGGCAGAGAACAAGAGGACCTGTGAGAACAGCCTTGGAAATGTCCCTGATTTTCTTAGATAAATATGGATTCGGAGTAGAGATGGGACATTAGGAAGTAGGGGGAATCAAGGCCAAATTCGGCAACTCAGGCCGCTACGACCATATAATGGAGCAGCTTGAAATAGACTGGAAATACAGTACATTACTACAAGCTGCTGATAATGAATTGCAAATAAAATATATTATCAAAGATATATTCAGATTAAACGGCTTAGATGTAACCTTTATGGCAAAACCTATAGAAGGGGTATCAGGTAACGGAAAGCATACCCATATAGGTGTGGCTGCTAAACTGAAGGACGGAAGAACTGTAAATCTGTTTACGCCAAAAGATATTAAAAGCCATTTCTTGACGCCCATAGGTTTTGGCGCAATGATGGGTATATTGAAAAACTACGAGATCATGAACCCATTTATTGCATCTACTAATGATGCTCTGAATCGATTAAAACCCGGCTTTGAGGCACCGGTCTGCATAGTAACATCCTTAGGCCACAGTATTGAGAATCCATCGAGAAATAGGACAGTTTTGCTGGGCTTGGTAAGAGAGGAAGAGGATCCTCTTTCTACAAGGTTTGAGCTGCGTTCACCAAATCCCAAGAGCAACACATATCTGGTATTGGCCACAGCCTACCTTACTATGCTGGATGGGATTAAAGCTGTATTAAGGGCTAAGAAGACTTCTCCGGAACTTGAAAGAGCCTTATCAAAGGAATACGGTGAAGAAGTCTTCTATTTAGAAAAAGACAGGGCTTACAGGAGCGAAGAGAATGTCTATGAGGCCTTTACGCAGGAAGAGCGCAACAAATACTTTGGTATTCCTCCCGCAACTGTTTGGGAAAGCGTGAGTGCATTTGAAAAATATCCTGATAAACTAAAGGTGCTTATGCAGGATGGTGTGTTTACTGACCTTATACTATCGTCATATAAGCAGGCCATAATCGATCTGTGGGCAATGGAGTTGCATAACAGGATAATACCTAATACAATGGAATTTGTAAGAGAGTGTAAAAAATGCCATGATGATCATGACTGCACCGACATGGATTTACTAAACTGGAGTAAAATCCAGAATTTAAGGAAATACTTGGGGCAGGATAAGATAGATAAGAAGTCTCTACTGACTAGGATAAAGAATGCCCTTGATGATGGGGACTATGAGACTGCATCTAAGCTGCAAAAAGAGATGCAGGAAAAAGTAGAGCTATTAGTTCAGATATATACTGATTACAAGAATAATTTACTATAATACTCTAGAAAGGTAGTTACTATGTTAGATATTAAGTTGATAAGAGAAGATTTTGATCGTGTTGAAGAGGCTATCAAATCAAGAGGACAGGGTGACTATGATATTGGATTGGTAAAGGAGTTGGATTCCAGGAGAAGAGACCTGCTTGCCGATTTGGAGAGCAAGAGAAACAAGCAGAAAACCGATTCCAAGCAGATTCCCAAGCTTAAGAAAGAAGGCAAAGACGTAACTGCCCTGATGGCAGAAATGAAGTCCTTGTCTGAGGATATTAAAAGGCTAGAAGACGAAGTAGGTGAAGTTGAACAGAATTTAAAGGATCTTCTTTTAAATATTCCTAATACTCCACACAGCTCAGTCCCAATAGGTAGCAGTGATGAGGATAATGTTGAAGTAAGAAGATGGGGAGAGCCCAGGGAATTTGATTTCCCACATAAGGCACACTGGGAAGTTGGGACAGATTTAGATATCCTAGATTTTGAAAGGGCATCAAAGATTACAGGCACACGCTTTACTGTTTACAAGGGACTGGGAGCTAGGTTAGAACGTTCTGTTATGAACTTTATGCTGGACCTTCATACAGGAAAACATGGCTATGAAGAGGTTCTGCCTCCCTTCATGGTAAACCGTGATTCTATGATTGGTACAGGTCAGCTTCCCAAGTTCGAAGAGGATATGTTTCATGTTCCTGCTAAGGACTTCTTCCTGATCCCCACTGCCGAAGTGCCTGTTACGAATTTGAGAATGAACGAAATTATCGACGGAGAGGAGCTGCCTATTTACTATACAGCCTATACTCCCTGTTTCCGCAAGGAAGCAGGTTCAGCAGGAAGGGATACAAGGGGCCTGATTCGTCAGCATCAATTCAACAAGGTTGAACTTGTTAAGCTGACTAAGCCTGAAGAGTCTTACGAGGAGCTTGAATCCTTGACCGCTGCTGCTGAAGAAGTCTTAAAGCTACTTGAACTTCCTTATAGGGTAGTAAAGCTTTGTACGGGAGACCTTGGCTTCAGCTCAGCTATGACATACGATATTGAAGTATGGATGCCAAGCTATGGCAGATATGTAGAGATTTCATCCTGCAGTAATTTCGAAAGCTACCAGGCAAGAAGGGCTAATATCCGCTTCAGAAGGGAAAAGGGCAGCAAGCCTGAATTTGTGCATACATTGAATGGATCAGGATTGGCTATAGGTAGAACAACAGCAGCCATACTTGAAAACTATCAACAGGCTGATGGTTCAGTTATCGTACCTGAAGTGCTGAGAGCTTATATGGGTGTTGAGAAAATAGAGAAAAAATAGTTGGAGGTTCCTTATGCCTTTAAAAATAAATGTAGGGGATATAGTTGAACTTAAGAAGAAACATCCTTGCGGTGGAAATACATTTATTGTAAGGCGGGCGGGCATGGATTTTCGTCTGGAATGTACAACTTGTAATACACAAGTTTGGTTGCCAAGACCCAAGCTTGAAAAAAGGGTTAAAAAAATTATAGAAAATAGTGATTGACAAAAGCAAAAATCTTTCATATACTGTTGGCAATATATCTTAAATGCAGTGACGGAGTTTTAATTGATTAAAAACAGCGTTACAGAGAGTCGGCGTTGCTGGAAGGCCGATACGCTATAATCAGTTATTCTCGCTCCCGAGCAGAACCCCTGAAAATTGCAGTAAGGGGTTACGGCAGACACCGTTATCAAAGTCAAGGGTTTGATTGAACCTGTTGAGCTGATCGGGTATTCCGGTAATCAGGGTGGTACCGCGGTATATTATCGTCCCTGGAGTAAAAACTCCGGGGTTTTTTATTTCCCTCGGAGTGAAAAAATTAATTTGGAGGAAATAAAAATGAGTAAGATGATTAAAATTTTTGACACAACTTTAAGAGACGGCGAACAGTCGCCAGGTTGTAGCATGAATTTAAAAGAAAAGATAGAGATGGCAAGGCAGCTAGAGAGAATGAGGGTTGACATCATAGAAGCAGGATTTGCAATTTCATCTCCGGGAGATTTTCAATCTGTAAAAACAATAGCTGAGACTGTAAAGGAATGTAAGGTTGCAAGCCTAGCAAGGGCAACCAAAGAGGATATCGACAGAGCATGGGAAGCTGTTAAAAATGCTGAACAGCCTGTTATCCACACCTTTATTGCAACCTCGCCTATTCATATGGAATACAAACTTAAGATGACCCCAGAGGAAGTATATGAGCAATCTGTGGAAATGGTGAAATATGCGAAGAAATATTGCAGCGATATTGAATTTTCAGCAGAAGACGCCACAAGAAGCGATCCTGAGTTCCTGGCTAAACTCTTTGATGGAGTAATAAGGGCCGGCGCAACGACTATTAATATACCAGATACAGTAGGCTATACTGTTCCTGATGAATTCTATGAGTTTTTAATGAAGATCAAGGAAAACTGTCCTGCATTGGAAAATGTAAATATGTCTGTACACTGCCATAATGACTTAGGGCTTGCTGTTGCAAATTCAATTGTTGCAATAAAGGCTGGCGCAAATCAGATAGAATGTACTATTAATGGTATTGGAGAGCGGGCAGGAAACGCTGCCATGGAAGAGATAGTCATGGCTTTGAAGACCAGAAAAGATGTTTTAAATGCTGATACAAGAATTGTTACAACAGAGATAGCAAGGGCATCAAGACTGTTAACACGTATCACGGGTGTTAAGGTACAGCCTAACAAGGCAATAGTGGGACAGAATGCCTTTGCCCACGAATCAGGAATCCACCAGCATGGAGTTTTACAGAACAAGGCCCCATATGAAATTATGACCCCAGAATCAGTAGGCTTATCCGTAGACAATATAGTCCTTGGCAAGCATTCTGGAAAGCATGCGTTTAGGGAAAAGGTAAAAGAACTTGGCTTTGAGATGAGCGAAAAGGAAATTGAAGAAGCCTTCCAGAAATTTAAAGTTATTGCAGACAAGAAAAAGACTGTATACGATAGGGATATAGAAGAACTTATAAGCAAAGAGGCAATGCAGGTCCCCAAGACCTTCCAGGTTCACAGTTATGTTATAAACTGCGGAAACAGCATTACCTCAACAGCGGTTGTAAACTTAACTAAGGATTCAAAACCCGTAGAAGAGGTTGCCAGAGGGGACGGTCCTATCGATGCCGCATTTAAGGCTATTGAAAAGATCGTAGGCGTAGATATTAAACTTGAGGACTATCAACTCAACTCAGTAACAGAGGGCATGGATGCTCTTGGAGATGCGGTAGTAAAGATCAGATTTAACGGTAAAGTCTATTCAGGAAGGGGACTTTCAACGGACATCATCGAGGCCAGTATCCACGCATACGTTAATGCTGTGAACAAGATGTATTATGATAAGAGAAGTGAAAAGGAAGTGAATTAAATGGGCATGACAATGACACAAAAAATCCTTGCGGCTCATGCCGGGCTTGAGGAAGTGAAAGCTGGACAGTTCATAGAAGCTGATTTGGATATAGTTTTAGGCAACGATATCACTGCTCCCGTTGCTATAAAAGAATTTTACAAGATGGGAGCAAAGCAAGTTTATGACAAAGACAAGGTTGTGCTTGTACCAGATCACTTTACACCTAATAAGGATATTAAGACAGCCCAGCTTTGCAAGGAGTTAAGAGAGTTTGCCGTCAAGATGGATATCACCAACTATTTCGAAGTAGGAGAGGTGGGCATCGAGCATGCCCTTCTCCCCGAGAAGGGATTAGTGGTTGCAGGAGATGTTGTAATAGGTGCAGACTCACATACTTGTACCTATGGCGCACTAGGAGCCTTTTCAACTGGTATAGGTTCTACTGATATGGCAGCCGGTATGGCGACAGGCAAGGCCTGGTTTAAGGTACCTTCAGCTATAAAGTTTCAGTTGGAAGGAAAGCCGGGCAAATGGGTCAGCGGAAAGGATATAATACTTCATATCATCGGTAAAATAGGCGTTGACGGAGCATTATATAAATCAATGGAGTTTATGGGTCCAGGACTAGCCCATCTATCTATGGATGACCGCTTTACTATGGCAAACATGGCTATTGAAGCGGGAGCTAAAAACGGAATATTTGCAGTTGATGAGAAGACTATAGAATACATGGATCAACATAAGAATGAACACATGAAAAAAGAGATAAAAGTTTATAGTCCGGATGATGATGCAGAATATGACGAGACCTATGTGATTGATCTATCGGAGATAAAGCCAACAGTGGCATTTCCCCATCTACCGGAAAACACAAAGACCATAGATGAGGTAGGAGAAATTGAAATTGATCAGGCTGTCATTGGCTCATGCACTAACGGTAGACTTGAGGACATGAGAATAGCAGCAGAGATCCTTAAAGACAGAAAGGCAGCAAAAAATGTCCGCCTCATAATAATTCCGGCAACTCAGAAAATATATTTAGATTGCATCAAGAAGGGATATGCAGAAATCTTTATAAATGCAGGAGCTGTATTTTCAACTCCCACCTGCGGACCCTGTATGGGAGGCCATATGGGAGTATTGGCAGCAGGTGAAAGGGCCATATCGACTACCAACCGTAATTTTGTAGGAAGAATGGGGCATGTGGATTCAGAGATCTATCTTGCTAGCCCTGCGGTGGCTGCTGCTTCAGCCGTGGCAGGAAAGATAATCAGCCCTGATGATTTATAATAGAAAGGAAAGTTAAGATGGGATACGTATTTAAATATGGAGATAATGTCGATACCGACGTGATTATACCCGCACGCTACTTAAATGCTCCTGACCCGGAAGAGCTGGCAAAACACTGCATGGAGGATATAGATAAGGACTTTGCTAAAAAGGTTAAGAAGGGAGATATTATTGTAGCGGGAAAGAACTTCGGATGCGGTTCCTCGAGAGAACATGCACCTGTAGCTATAAAAGCTGCCGGTGTGCAGTGTGTCATAGCCTCATCCTTTGCAAGAATCTTCTATAGAAACTCCTTCAATACAGGCCTGCCCATACTAGAATGCCAAGAGGCTGCTAGTAAGATATCAGAAGGTGACGAAGTCACAGTAGATTTTGCAACTGGAAAAATCACCAACGTTACTAAAGGCGAAGTCTATCAGGCTGAGCCTTTCCCTGAGTTCATACAAAAGATTATAGCTAGCGGTGGGCTTGTAAATTACGTAAAGGAGAATCTGTAGATGGAATATAGCATAGCAGTTGTAAAAGGTGATGGCATAGGACCTGAGGTCATAGAAGAGGCAAAGAAGGTTTTAAATAGGGTTGGAGAAAGGTTTGGACATAGATTTGAATATAAGGAACTGTTGGCAGGGGGATCTGCTATAGATCAACTAGGGTTGGCCCTTCCCTCTGAGACCATAGAAGCCTGTAAAAATAGCGATAGCGTACTACTAGGTGCTGTAGGAGGCCCTAAATGGGACCACCTACCAGGAGACAAGCGACCGGAACAGGCTATTTTGGGGCTGAGAAAACAGCTGGGACTCTTTGCGAATATTAGGCCTGCCATATTATTCCCCGAACTGGCCGATGCCTGCCCCCTTAGGAGGGAATCGGTAGAAGGGGGATTAGATTTAATCGTAGTAAGGGAATTAACCGGTGGAATATATTTCGGCGAGAAGGGTTATAAGGATACGGAAAAGGGCCGCGCTGCATACGATGTTGAGATATATTCCGAAAAAGAGGTTGAGAGAATAGCTAAGGTAGCCTTTGAAATGGCTAGAAAACGCCGAAAAAAACTTACAAGCGTAGATAAGGCCAACGTGCTTGAAAGTTCAAGATTATGGAGAAGTGTGGTTAATAGGGTAGGAAAAGACTATCCCGATGTGGAGCTTAGCCATATGTATATAGATAATGCTGCAATGCAGCTAATTAGAGAACCCAAACAATTTGATGTTATAGTTACCAACAACATGTTCGGAGATATACTGACGGATGAGGCAAGCATGATAACAGGTTCAATCGGCATGCTTCCTTCTGCAAGCTTAGCGGAGGGAAATTTCGGCTTATATGAACCTATTCATGGAAGTGCCCCTGATATTGCAGGAAAAGATATTGCAAACCCCATGGCTACTATCTTATCGGTTGCTATGATGTTAAGATTCACATTTGGCCTTTCTGAAGAGGCAGATGCTGTAGAGCTGGCAGTAAAATCCGTATTAAGAGAAGGATATAGGACAGCAGATATAATGAGCCAAGGCATGAAGAAAATAGGTACTAAGGAAGCAGGAGATAGGATAGCTAAAGCAATTTAGCTATCTTCTTATTAATCCTGCCACCTTTTCAAAGCACATTGTAAAGAAGTTCATCACAGGAATTATTAACAGAGCCAGCACGAAAAGTACCAGACCGCTTCCCAGGCTCAAAGGTGACAGTGAGAAAAGGCTGGGAACAAAGGCTAGGATTATTACAAAAGCCGCCACCAGCGAGATAAATAGTATTTTCCGCCTTGTATTAAAGGGTGTACTTACTCGCCAAATCATGCAAAATCCTACAACAGTGATTAAGATGGTTGTCACTGTTGAAATTTCATCCAGTGGCATTTTAAAAGCTATCGAAAATAGTACGGCTATTATGACTATAAAAAGATTGGTCAAGGCTGCCGGAAAGGCCCTGTAGAGCACATTTAATAGAAAGCTTCCTTTTACAAGCTCGTTATTAGGTTCTAGCGCAAGGACAAAGGCTGGAATGCCGATAGTAAGTCCGCTAACAAGGGAAAGCTGTGCGGGAGTTAGGGGATAGGCAAAAACAGCCGTTATAGATATAATGGCCAAGGCAAATGAAAAGATGTTTTTAACAAGGAATAGGGAAGCCGTTCGCTCGATATTGTTTATAACTCGGCGGCCTTCAGCAACAACGGAAGGCAGCGAGTCAAAGTTGGAACTAAGTAGAACTAGGTCTGAAATCTGGGAGGCAACATCACTTCCCGATGCCATGGCAATGCTGCAGTCAGCTTCTTTTAGGGCTAGTACATCATTTATTCCGTCTCCTGTCATAGCCACTGTCTTTCCGGCTTTCTTTAAAGCTTTTATAATCTGCTTCTTCTGTTCTGGTGTAACCCTACCAAAAACAGTGTATTTTTTAGCTGCCTCTTCTAGTTTCTCAAGGGAGGTAAGGCTTGTAGCATCAATATAATTATCAGCATTTGGAATGCCTGCCTGTTTTGCAATTATTGATACTGTTAGAGGATTATCTCCTGAAATTACCTTCAGTTCCACTCCCTGGTCTATAAAATAGGAGAAGGTATCTTTAGCGGTTGGTTTTACGGGATTTTCAAGAATTACTAGAGCAAGGGGATCCAAATAGCCGTAACCATATGAACCAAATAATAGTACCCGCTTTCCAAGGGATGCCTGGGCATTGATAATATCTTCATATAAATAAAACTGATCCCCTAATACAATCTCGGGTGCCCCTAGGATGTACTCTTCATTATTGTCAAATTGAACTTTGCTATATTTTGTTTTCGAACTAAACTCATATATTTGCTTTGCCCGCCTCGGCTTTATAGCTTTGAAATGCTTTTTAATGGCCTGCATAGTGGCATTATCAGCAGGTAGATTTGCAGCAAAATCCGCAAAAAGGCGTTTGACCGTATTCTCATCTGCAATATCTTTATTAAGAAGAATCAGCTCAGTTACTTTCATATCGTTTTCGGTGATAGTTCCGGTCTTGTCCAGGCAAAGAACATTCACTCTAGCAAGGGTTTCAACTGATTTGAATTCATGAACCACTGTTTCTTTCTTAGCAATTCTGACAACGCTTGCAGCCAGCGCAACGCTGACTAAAAGGTAGAGCCCTGCAGGAATCATTCCTACTAAAGCACCGGTGGTGCTTTCTACCCCCTCTTTTATCGTAAGGCCGAGAATCATAACCTGCCTTCTGTACAACAGAATTCCTATAGGAATAATCAATAGACCTATTACTTGTAAGAGCCTTGTAAGGGACTTCATCATGCCTGTCGGCTGTCTCTTTTTACCCTTCTTTGCAGCAAGGGTCAGCTGGGATACAAATGAATCTTCACCAACATTTTCAAGCCGGGCCTTGCATTCACCAGATACTATGAAGCTTCCTGATAGGAGGAAGTCCCCCTTCCTTTTCGGGATTTCATCTGACTCACCTGTCACAAGGGATTCATTGACCATGACCTCACCTTCGACTAACTCAGCATCGGCATAGATATGGCTTCCCCGACTAAGTATTACGATATCATCGAGCACCAGTTGATCTACCGGTATTCTCGTTACAATCCCATCTCTTACTACGGTTGCCATGGTCTCCGATATTATGACAAGCTCATCAAGCTTGCGTTTAGCATCAAGCTCCTGAACTGTACCGATTACTAAGTTAGCCCCAACTATGACCATGAAGAGCAGATCTTGATAAGAACCTACTGCGATTAGGGCAATGGCAAGTACAAAAAATATTAGATTAAAATAGGTTAAAATATTTCCCAATATAATTTCAGAAGTAGATTTTGTAGGGGATTCTACTTCTTTGTTATATAAACCCTGTTTGATGCGCTTATTAACCTGTTCGCTGGTTAAGCCCATGTCAGGGGAGGCATATATTCTTTTTACTTTTCTTTTATTTGATGTGCTAGTGGATTTAGTTGATCTATTAAAGATACGACGCATGTTAGATTCCCTTTACCCTAGATTTAATAATTAATCATAGCATAAATTGAGAAATTATGTAAGATGAATTATAGATTTTAAAAAGGCTTCCCTAGTGAGAAGCCTGTTATCATTCAACAAATGTAGTGATTTCTGAAAGCTCTTTTCTTCCCGGGCTCTTGTTTCCAGGCGCCGGAACTCCTAAGCTAAGCATGCAGGCCAAGAAGTAGCCTTCTTTTTCAAAGCCTATTTCTTCCTTAAGCACTGCCTCTATCTCTTCCCTTGCGTAGTTTTGGCCTGTCATCCAGCAGGAACCGTATCCTAAATCTACTGCAGCAAGGGACATATTCTGAACTGCTGCACCAATATTCTGCATTCCGGGATTTGGGATAAACAGTTTATCCATTTCCTCCTGTGGATAGCCTGCAAATTCCATTTCGTAATATCCGCTGGGATAATAGTTGGTGGCATAAATTATTATTAATACGGGAGCATTTAGATAAAAGAGGGTAAAGTTTTTTACAAACTTGCGAAAGCGGTTGCCCTTTTCAGGATCCTTTTCATCCATCTTTTTGGAAATCTCTTCGTTTTTATCGGTTATAGCTTTTGCGATTTTTTCTTTCAAATCCTTATTTGTAACAACAAGGAAGTGCCAGTTTTGACAGTTCTTACCCGAGGGGGCTATCCTGCCTGCATCTAAGATTTTTAAAATATCCTCTTTTGGGATATCCTGATCTGTATACTTTCTTATACTTTGTCTTTTTACAATAACATCTCTAAATTCCATCACATAACCTCCAATCAATTCATATTATCACTTAACTATATTTTAGTCAAAATTTGGATTAAAGAAACAATAGCCTCTTCCATTTTTCCTAAAGGGATGCGCGTATAATAGAAAACTACAACTGATCTATTCTCATCTTCATGGTAGTTTAAAACCGGTGCCAGCATGAGGCCCTGTTCTTTAGCCATAGCACAGATCATCTCAGTCTGTTTTTTATCAGGATTATCTTTTAATTCTAGCAGCATATGAAGTCCTGAGCTGTTTGCTAAAATATTAATCTTGTCCTTACCATATTTGTTTATCAGCGATGTGGCAAGCTGGATTTTTTGGGAATAGATTTTGCGGAGTTTCTTGAGGTTGGTTTGGTAATAGCCCTCTTGCATATATAGGGCCAGTGTTAACTGCTCAGCCTTTGAACAGGTTTGAGTATATCCTCCTAATACTTCTTCAAAGAGTTCATTTAGATCATTAGGTAAAACCATGTAGCTTATCTTTATCGATGAAAATAGGGTTGAAGAAAAGGAGCCCAGATAGACGACCTTTCCCTTAGTATCAAGGCCCTGTAGCGAGGGTACAGGTCGTCCGGAATAAATCAACTCACTGTTGTAATCATCCTCTATGATAATGCTGTCATTGTTATAGGCCCAGTCAAGCAGTGAATAGCGCCTTGCTATTGGCATTACAGAAGCTGTAGGAAATTGGTTGGATGGACTGACATATACTGTTGAGCGGATATTTGCAGGAAGCAGTTCTATTTTTATTCCATCCTTATCCAGGGGCACCGTTGCCATTTTAAAGCCCCTGTCTTTAAAGATATCGCGTACAGGTAGATAGCCGGGGTTTTCAAAGGAAACGTAATCTATTCCTGTTTTTTGAAGAATAATGCAAAGCAAGTTTAAAAGCTGTTGAGTTCCTGCGCCTACTATGACTTGTTCCCAGCTGCATCTTACTCCCCTAGATTGGTATATATATTTGGAAATTTCGTATCTGAGGGGGGCTTCGCCTCTGGGGTTGCCCTCTTCAAACAGCAGGTGCGAGTATTCATTCAACACCTTGTTAATGCATTTTTTCCATTTAAAGAAATCAAAATTAGTCGGATCGTAGTATATGGGTTGCTGCATCGATTCAATAGAGGGGACTTCTGTGGCTTCAATCTTTTGTTCTGAATCCTCAAAAACAAATGCTTTGCCCACTTCGGAGGATATATCGTTGACGAAATAGCCTGACTGGGGTTTGCTGCTAATATAGCCTTCTACTAACAGCTGGTTATAGGCCAGCTCGATAGTGGTTAAGCTAAGGTTTAGGCTTTTGGCCAAGGATCGAAGGGAAGGCAGCTTTTCACCGGGCTTTATGTCCCTGTTTAAAATTGAATCCCTAATGTATGTGTAAAGCTGGATATATAGTGGTATATTTATAGAATCATTTAAGACGGGGGTAAGGGTTAACATCTTTCCTCCTAACTGTTACTTTGCATTGTGCAAAACTGTATATAAAATGGCTTAGATTTTTAATATTTTTGCTATAATTCATGCAACTGTATATATATAAATAGTTTAATTTGCATATTTATTTAACTACAATTTGAGAATATTATAATACTACACACAGTTTTTGTAAATACAGGGTGATAGAAATGGCAGAAAGAAATAAGACAAACAGAATAATATTGACAGGCCTTATGCTGGCCATTACCACAATTGCCACTATGGTAATAGCTATACCCGTACCCTTTACAAGCGGATATATTCATCTAGGAGACAGCATGATCTTTTTATCCGTTTTGTTATTAGGATGGAGATATGGTGCAATTGCGGCAGGAGTAGGGTCTGCCTTGGCTGATTTGTTCTTAGGATATGTACACTGGCTTCCCTGGACCCTGGGCATAAAGGCTATTATGGCAATACTGATGGGTATTGTAATAGAAAAGTGTGTTGGCAATAAAAGAAATACTCTTATAGCAAGCTTAGTAACAGCTGTATTTTGGTTAATATTTCATTTTTCAGTAAAGAGGATAATAGAGTATGAAAGTACTCATAACCCCGCAGCTCTCCTGAGTGAAGAGGTACAGGATCTGTCTGCTTTAGGGTCCTTCTTAAATACAGTACAGAGTCAGCTAATGATTGTAGCGCTAGCCATTCCTATATTCCTAATTATTATCTCATTTGTAATTAGGAAAAGGGAGCATTTCGTGATCCCTATTTCAGAAATCTTAGGCATGACCCTTTCCGGGCTTTGGATGGTCTTCGCCTACTATATAGCAGCAGGGCTTATCTACGGTAATTTTGCAGTATCCGCCTTCAGCATACCAATGAATATGTTGCAGTTTATCATGGGATTTTTAGTTGCTTCTTTGATTACCGCTGCACTTTCTAAGACGCCTTTGAATAAACATTTCAGGGTTAGGAAGTAACTTATATTATTCCCTGCTTTATAAGATACTTGGCCGCTTGGGATTCGTCGGCGAAGATCTTAAGCATGGTCCTGGTTATTATAGTAGGCTCGGGATTTTCTTTAAGGTAATCGGCAATTAGTATGCACAGGGTGCGGTCGTTGACTTTTTCAAGCAGCTTAATTAAGTTTATCTTCTTAAAGGCCTTCAACTCCCTTATCCCTGTCTGGAAGTTGTGAAGCTCATGTTCGGTTTCAATACGGTAGCTTTCTACTCTTTTTTTAAGCTCCTGATCAAAGGAGCTTTTCCTATATAATATACAAGGGTCCATCCTGAATATTTTAGCTGCCATTTCAGCGCCAAATATATCCTTCTTTCTAAACTGCCCCTTTGCCAGGCAGTAGTAGCTTCCGTCATAGAATCCAAAGGCTTTTAAAGTATCCAAGTATCCCAGCCTGATATTCCTCTTAGCTATTTCTGAGTCAAAGACAAGAACGCTTCCAAGATTCCATTTGCAGCGGATAAGAATAAGGTGTTCTGCTTGCTTTAGGGGTTCTTTTCGGACATGGCCCCTTGTTTCAAGGTCTACCGCAATCACATGGGTGGCGCCTTTCATAAGGGCCATATCAACG
Source organism: Clostridiales bacterium (assembly GCA_012735285.1). Taxonomy (GTDB): domain Bacteria; phylum Bacillota; class Clostridia; order Peptostreptococcales; family Anaerovoracaceae; genus JAAYHT01. The sequence goes on from JAAYHT010000093.1 coordinate 23,347, forward strand.
GGGACATTGTCAGTGAAGCCTCTGTCAATGTACTTTACATCATCAATATCCCTATATTTTATTGCAGGAAAGAGGGCTGAGCTTGCGAGAATAAAGTCGATCAGCTTACCCCTTGGGATGTCTTCAATAAATAGATGATGGGTGGCAAGGTTAGGCAGCTGTGCAGTAACAAGGCCGTATTCGATCTTGCTGTTTCTTACCTGGTCTTCATCGACATACTCTTCTAAGAGTTTTTTAAGAGGGAGCTCCTCCTTTCTAGAAAGGCCTAGAATTTGGCTTGTCTCTAACTCTTGCCATAGCTCTACAGAAAGATCGAATTCGTCCTGGACTATAAAGATTCCGTTGATAGAGCCAACAGATGCGCCTGTTACTATATCAATTTGCATGCCCATTTCACGCAACGCTTGCCAGACGCCAATTTGATAGGAGCCCCGGGCACCACCGCCGCCTAATACCAGGGCTGTCTTCCTTGTTTTATCCATTGCCGAATCTCCTAGAACAGTAATTTGCCTATGATAGGGGTACTATCGCGCAGCACATTTACTACTACAAATATTGTATACGAAAAAAGAAGCAGAAGTCCATACCTTCGGGGTATACTTCTTCTATATTTATTACCCGCCATTATTGCAAAGATAACAATTAGAAGAGTCATGGGAATTTGAAAAAGCAGAATAATTGGATCATGGCTAAAAGGCAGAGGTTTGAAGACGGCAGAAAGAGCGGTAACCTGAAAAATATTTAGTGTGTTTGCACCTATAATATTTCCAAACCCAATATTTGAGACCCCTTTTCTAATAGATGTGATCGTGGTGAAAAACTCAGGCAGTGAAGTTCCGAAAGCGGTAAAGGTGACGGCAATCATGATAGATGGGACCTTAAGAATCATGGCTATTTTAATACCGTTATCTACCAATAGATTGGAACCCCAGATGACAAGTGTGATGCCGATGATAAATAAGATGGTCTTCTTTATGACCGTTCTTAAAGAAGTATCATATCTTCCCTTTGTTTGATTGCAATTAGAAGTTTGAGATGAAGCTATGTTCTGAATGAGATATATAATTAAGAAGACTAGAAGAATAATCCCTATAATCCTGTTCAATTCACCTTGAATGAATCCCACTACCCAGACAAAGATAATTGAGGCTATAAGCCAAAAAGAACTTATTTTAAATTGTCCCGGGTTTTTTACACGAGGCTTGCCAAATAGTATTAATATGGCCATTATGATACCTGTATTAAATGCAATCGAACCAATTGCATTTCCTATAGCCACATCCGTTTCTCCTTTAATGGCAGCCGATACTGATACGAAGGTCTCTGGCAAACAGGTACACATGCTTACTATCGTGGCTCCGATTATAATATGGGGGATATTGAAGACTCCTGCCACCCAAACGGTTGAATCTAAAAACAGATCACTGCCCTTAATTATCATAATTAGGCCGATGGCAAATAGGATAAAATAGATTGAATGTCCCATTAAAATATCTCCATAATTTAGTGTCAATACTTAATATACGCTAATAATTAGCAGTTATTCGCATTGCTTTAGATTGGTTTGTGTAATAAGATGGTTATGAGGTGGTACTATGAGTAAAATAGAAGAATTAAAAAGAATAATTGATAACAGTAATAACATAGTGTTCTTTGGTGGAGCGGGTGTATCGACTGAAAGCGGTGTACCCGATTTCAGGTCTGAAGACGGGCTCTACAAAGCCAGGCAGAAGTATAACAGGTCGCCTGAAGAAATGATTTCCCATTCATTTTTTATTTGGGATACCAATACTTTTTTCGACTATTACAAGAACAATATGATCTACAGAGAGGCAAAGCCAAACAAGGCCCATTTAGCACTGGCTAAGCTAGAAAAGGAAGGTAAGCTAAAGGCTGTTGTAACACAGAATATTGATGGGCTTCATCAGCTTGCAGGGAGCAAGGAAGTGTATGAATTGCATGGCTCTGTTTTAAGAAATTACTGCATGGATTGCAATGCATTTTATGACCTTGACTATATTATGGACGAAAAAAACTGTGTCGATAAAGATGGAAAACAGACCATGATCCCCTATTGCAGCAAGTGCGGCGGCATTGTTAAACCTGACGTTGTGCTCTATGAAGAGGCATTAGATCAGGAAGTTCTGAGCAAGGCCATAAACGCAATATCTAATGCCGATACTTTAATTGTAGGCGGCACTTCTCTAGTAGTTTATCCTGCAGCAGGCTTGATAAATTATTTCCACGGAAATAATCTGGTTTTAATTAACAAGTCTAAAACCCAGTATGACAACAGAGCAAATTTAGTAATAAATGATGCAATAGGAGAGGTGTTGGGTTCTATTTAACCTTGTTAGAAAGCACCCCTATTTTCTCAATCTGACATATTACTTCATCGCCGCTTTTTAAATATCTGGGAGGATCAAATCCCATTCCTACACCGGCAGGCGTACCGGTAAGTAATATATCTCCGGCTTTTAATTCGAATCCTCTCGACAGGTCGCTTATGAGAGCGGGGATATCGAATACCATATCCTTTGTGTTGGCATGCTGTCTTAATTCATTGTTGACGTAGCATTTTAATTCTAAAGACAATGGAAGAGGCAGCATGCTCTTATGAATAATCCAGGGACCCATAGGACAGTGGGTTTTTAAACTTTTACCCTTATACCATTGTTCGTGTCTATTTTGCAAATCCCTTGCTGATATGTCGTTTGCGATAGTGTATCCGAAAATATATTCTTCGGCTTTTTCTGCAGGAATATCTGATCCATTCTTTCCAATAACTACGGCAAGCTCAACTTCGTAATCCACTTCCTTGGTTATGTTTTCGTGAAGCAGAATGTCTTCGCCAGTTGCTATTATAGTATGGTCTGGCTTAGTGAAGTAGATTGGATGTTTTGGTACATTGTCTGAAAAAATCTTGCTATCCAGTTCATCTGCGTGGGCTACAAAGTTTTTACCGACGCAGATTAGATTCCTCTTCGGATTGGGGATAGGTGCCAGCAGTTTTACCTCGTCTAGAGGAATGGATAAATTGGGTCTGGTGCCAAAGAAAAAGGCTATCTGATCTGTCCATTCATCATTGTATTCTTCGATAAATTCGTTCATGTTCTTTTCTGAATCTAAGAATTCTGATAGAAGAAAAACCCTATTTCCTTCTGGGTCTACAGAGCAGATCTCTTGTTTCCCGTTATAGTAAATGGTTGCGTATATCATTTTCCTAACCTCATTTATTCTTGAATTTTTGTATGATAGTGGATATAATACTTATTCTAAGCATCTCTTTTTCAAAATTTCCCCACTATTCAATATTGAGAGTATTTTATCATTTCAAAAAATATTTGTCTATAATTATACAGCATAGAAATGACCTTAAGGTGGGAAAATTCTTTGTAAGGTCTATTTGTATCCTGAACAATGATATGAGATAATACATTTGTGTCAAAAAAGTATAAAAAAAG
>JAAYHT010000094.1 GCA_012735285.1 Clostridiales bacterium
TATTAATATAAGCATTAGTGGAATGTAAAATCTGACTTCCCGCAACATTTAGAGCAAGCACAATAAGTTTTAATATAAGCATTAGTGGAATAAAAATTAATGGTAAATGTATAGGTCTAGGTTAGCTTATAGTATTTATAAACATATTGGAATACAAATTCTTCTTGCCAGCTATTAGCTCAATAATTTGCTAACAGCTGGCTGATTTATCCTAACTAATCTAAACTAGACACAACTCTGAATCTATGCCTGTGGCCGGCGTCCATAGTAGTAACGGATCTGATTTCATGAACGTGGCCGTTACATACTCTTATGGCTCCGCCTGTTCGGCCACAGAACTCATGGAAGTGATCGTTGTCGAAAGTTGTTCTGAAAAAAACATTGTGATAGTGATCGTTGCATCCGCAAGATAAAGCTTGGCCTGAAACTGTACTAAAGCGATGGCAGTGGGCATTCTCTCTTAATCCAGCTACTTTTACACTGCCAACAATCTCATGCACATGCCTTTGTCTTGGACATTGTCCATAATAATCAAATTCCAAATAGATTCTCTCCTTTCTTCTAAGATTAAGTAAACTTAGGTACGGAGTGAATCTTTATTTTATTCTATGATTAGTGTAAAATTTTAGTGAAATAATCAGATCTTTTTTATTGCATCTATTTCCTATAGATGGTAAGCTAAAAAAATACAGAAAGAGAGGGTGATTATCATTGGCAGGGTTTAAAAAAATAATAGAATGCGTTCCTAATTTCAGTGAAGGCAAAGACATGAATAAAGTAGAAAGAATCGCAGATGCTTTTAGAGGCAAAAAAGGTGTTAAACTTTTAGACTATTCCGCAGATGAAGACCATAATCGTTCGGTAATAACTGCTGTGGGAGAACCTGAAGCCTTAGCAGATGCTGTAGTTGAAGCTATTGGAATAGCGGAGAAATTGATAGATATGACAAAACATGAGGGGCAACATCCTAGGATAGGCGCAGCAGATGTTGTACCATTTATACCTATTAAAAATGCTACAATGGAGGACGCAATCAATATCTCAAAAGAGGTAGGAAAGAGAGTAGGAGAGCAGTACGGTATCCCTGTATATCTTTATGAATATTCTGCAACTGCTCCGCACAGAGAGAATCTTGCAAATGTTAGAAAAGGACAGTTTGAGGGCCTAGCGGAAAAGATGAAGGATAAAGAATTATGGACTCCTGATTTCGGCCCTGGAGAGCCACACCCAACATTTGGCGCTGTTGCCATAGGAGCAAGAAAGCTGCTTTGTGCCTACAATATTAACCTTGATACAGATAAGCTTGAGATAGCGAACGCTATAGCGAAAAAAGTTCGTCACATAGGCGGTGGACTACGTTATTGTAAAGCTATGGGAGTTGAATTAACCGATAGAAAGCAGACACAGGTTTCCATGAATTTAACTGACTTTACTCAAACAAGTGTCTACAGTGTATTTGAAATGGTTAAAATGGAAGCGGCAAGATATGGAGTATCCGTAGTAGGTAGTGAAATAATAGGGTTGATTCCTCAACAAGCATTAATAGATGCTGCAGAATACTACCTTCGAATTGAGAATCTTTCATACAATAGTATTTTAGAAAACCGTATTATGGATTTATTATTTGAGGATTAAGATCGTTGTTTATGTGGTAGAAAATGTCATACTCAAAGATAAAATATTATTGGTCTGGAGGATAGAGATGATGTATAAAGAGTATACAATAAATGATTTTATGTCAAAGTTAGCTTCCGATTCATCTTCACCAGGGGGAGGAAGCGTTGCAGCATTAGTTGGAGCAGCAGCTTGTGGATTGATTTCAATGGTTGCATCGTTGACAATAGGCAAAAAAGGTTACGAAGAAAACCAAGAACTTATGCATAAGATAATTGATGATTTGGCGATTAAAAGAGAAGAATTTTTAAATGCTATAGATGAAGACCCGCTTTCTTATGAAAAAGTAATAGAATGCTATAGTCA
>JAAYHT010000095.1 GCA_012735285.1 Clostridiales bacterium
ACATTTATTATCTCGCAGGATTTATGATAAAAAAATTCCAAAGCATTTCTTTTTACAGAACAGGCTTTCTCCTATCCTCCGTGTGTTATTTAACCGCAAGCATTTTTGTAAAGCTTTTCGGAAAGGTTGAGATGTTGTTTCCATCTATACTGATGGCCTTTGTCTCAATATGCATCCTAATCCTGTTTTTTATTCTGTCACCTTTCTTTTATAGAATGCTGTATTCAGGAGAATGGATAGACGATAGCTACCGAGAAGATATTAGTCATAACTCACGACTGGAAACTAAGCTGAGGGATTACAAACTAACCCCTGCTGAAATGGAGGTATGCACCCTGCTTCTTGAGGGATATACCCTACGTCAGATTGCAGCTATGCTATCAAAGGCTTATGCGACTATCAACACTTACTGTACGTCCATTTATAGAAAGCTAAACGTCAATAGCCGGGTCGAGTTATTGTTGTTACTAAAGGAATACAAAGAATAGCAAATTACGTCTTCCTACCCTCTTTCATTAAAACTAATGAGAGAGGGTTTTTTGATTTATCACGTGAATTACTGAGGTTACATCGGTTATTTCGCAATCTATAGTACTAGTAGAAGAAACTGATTAGGAGGTGAGCCACTTGGGGTTGATGGATAGAATCAAAGAAAAGCTCTTGAAATTAAAACCTGAAAAAGTGTATGAGAAAGAATCAACGGTTTACAGTGGTCAAACACGTTATGGGAAAAAGTTAAATCTCAGCCCCAGTGAAAAGGCAAAGTTAGTAGAAAGCCTAACTCCTAGGGAGAAAGAAACCTTTTTCATTTTGCTGGAGGGCTACAGTCTCAAGGAAGCCGCTAAACAACTAGAAGTAGGATATTCCACAGTCAATACCTATCAAACAGCAATATATAAAAAGTTGTGTGTTAACTCACGAGCGGAATTAATTATCAATTACCGAGATATATGCGAAACAAAGGAGGGATGACCATTAATAAAATTTTTGGCAATAAAGGGGATAAAACAATACAAGCATAGAGGATTTGATAAAAAGGAGGCAACCATGATCAGCAAGTATCAAAAAAGATGGTATTGTAAGATACTTACCCTATTACTTGCACTTGTCATAGTCGTAGCTGTACCGTTTAACACCTTGCAAGCTTATGCAAGGGAAGAGGGTCAGCCAACCGAAACTTTTTATGAAGAAGATATTTTACCTGATACAAATACCAAGACAGATAAGCTTATAGATAATGACCAAGATGATGTAGACCAGATTTCTAGTATAGAAGCTGAGCCTGCAGTAATAACTTTGGAATCTTCCGGGTCTACAACTTGGGAAGTTTCCGACTCTGGTGGTCTGGAAAATGCATTGAATAGTATTAGTAGTGGAGACACCATCAAGCTAGTAGCAAACATTACTTACTACAAAGGTATAGTAGTTGACAATAAAAGCGTCACCTTTGATGTTGATGAATATACGTTAAATGTAATAAATAATTCAGGCAATGGCCTCGAAGTAATAAGTGGTGGTCAAGTACACCTCAATGGTGGCGGCAAATTTATTGTTAGTGGCAGTCCTTGCGGTGTGAAGGCAGTGGGTTCGGAGGCCAAAGCTGAGGTTACTGGCGCCAGTGGTAGCGGAACTGGCGGTATCGGTGCCTATGCATACCAAGGTGGTCAAATCACCGTGAATGGAGATGTCAACGGACCCGTGGGTGCCGAGGCATTAGGTGAAGGTAGCCAACTCACGATTACCGGAAATATTAAAGGAACTTACACTCACGGGGTAAAGGTTAGCCACGGAGGGGAAATCACTGTTCATGGCAAGGTAACCTCTACTATTCAAGACGGTGTATATGCTGAACAGGGCGAGATCGTGGTGCAGGGAGATGTGGAAGGACAACAAAACGGCGCTTCTGTTAGTAAAAATGGCCACATTCATATTACCGGTAATGTGACCGGACTGGGTGGGTCTGGCGTTTATGCAAAAAATGGCGGTACGGCAGTCATTGACGGTCATGTGACGGGATGGAAGGGCTCCGGCGCTTACTGTGTACAGGGCGAAATTACTGTTAATGGGAATGCAATGGGAAGCGATAGTGGTGTAAAGGCCGGTATCAAAAACAGCACTATAACAGTGAAGGGTGATGTTATAGCTAATTCATCCAATTCTGTAGGAGCAGAAATTGCTAACTATGGTTTAGTGAGTTCTACAGGGGAAGTAAGTGGAAAAATCATTATTGATGGAGAAATCCAAACAAAGGGAGTTTATATTAGAATCAATAATGTTGATAAGGACGAAGAAAGCAAAGATGCAGAAAGCAGTTTAGAAGGATATTACTCTTATAGTGAGATCAATCCCGTCCCTATTGAACTAGGCGGTACTAACGGCACCAGTGTGGTATTTGTCAAGTCTAATATGGAATGTGAAATTAATGGCGTTCAGTATCCCACATTGGGTGATGCGTTGGAGGTTGTGCAAACAGGCGAAACAATAAAACTCTTAAAAGATATTATCCATACCGATCCCATTTCGGTAAGTGGAAAAGTAATAAAGTTTGATCTGGGGGACTATGATCTTCTACTTGATACGAGCGCTGAAGATTCATTCGATTATGCACTTACTGTAGAGGGAAGTGGTAAGATAAATCTAATTGGTACCGGTCAATTCAATGTTAAGGGATCGTTTCATGGTATAAATATTCTTGGAGCGGGCTCGCAAGCTACCGATCACAATGTAGAAATCACTGGCGGAGGTAACTGCATAAGGATGTACGGTTCCGGTTCTGACTTGGTTGGCGGTAAGATCACCGTAAATGGCGATATTAATGCAGAAAACGGCACTGGTGTTTTTGTTAACGCAAAAAATAGTGAAGTTATTGTCGGAGGGAATATTAGGGCGGGTAATTTGGGCGTGAATATAGCTGCAAATCCTAACACCGTGGTTACTGTAGAGGGAGATATCACTGTCATTAATTATAATCCTGAGAAAGATCTGAAAGGGATTCAAGCGTATAGCGGAGCTACAGTTGAAGTTGGTGGCCATGTAACTGTTAGGGGAGTCAATTGCACTGGTGTTCATACGTCCGGTAGCACTATTAGTATCGGCGGCAACTTGGTGTCATCTGGCAAGGGTGTGGACTGTAGCTATGGGGGCAGGGTAGGAATTACCGGCAGTCTTACAGCGGGAGACCCATTCATTGTTGTGGGATTCGCAGAGATGACTCCCGATAAAGGAATCGAAAATGAAGATGGCTTTTTAGTATATAGCGATGACAATAACACTGTTATAATCGGGAGTATAGGTATTCCTGCATCTGAATTTACTATCACCGTTGAGACCGACGGTCACGGTACAGCCAATGCTAGCCTCTATTCGGCTGCGGAGGGTGAGGAAATTACTTTGACGGCAACGCCCAATGAAGGTTACATCTTCAAAGAATGGCAGGTGGTTAGTGGCGATGTTAATATTGTGGACAATAAGTTTACCATGCCCGCAGAAAATGTAACCATAAAAGCGATTTTCGAAGCTGTTTCTGTAGAAAGCTACACTGTGACAGTAGAAGGCAGTTATGCGGGAATTACTGGGGCTGGAAACTATGATGCTGGTGACACTGTTAACATCTACGCTGGAAGTCGCAGTGGCTACACCTTTAATGGCTGGACCTCAAAAGATGGTGTAGACTTTGCCGATGCAAGCAGTGCAGCAACCACTTTCGTCATGCCAGCCAAGAATGTAACAGTAACTGCCAATTGGACCTACAAGGGCAGTGGGGGTAGAAGTAGAGGCAGCAGTTCAGAAAAAACGGATAATACCACAACAAGCCCGGAAGCTAAGAAGTTTATCGATATTGAAAAACATTGGGCGCAGGAAAGCATTGACTATGTAGCAGACTTAGGTTTATTCTATGGAACTTCAGACACAACATTTTCACCAGATGCAGCCATGAGCCGGGGGATGATGGTAACAGTTTTAGGGAGATTGGCGGAAGCTGATGTAAGTGGCTATGTACCCAGCTTTGACGATGTAATCGATAGTTTCTACTATGCAAAATATACTGAGTGGGCAAGGGTGAAGGGCATTGCCTTGGGTGTAGGCGGCAATAAATTCGCTCCTGACGCCAGTATCACCAGGCAGGACTTGGTAGTTATGCTAGCGAGATATGCATCAGTTATGGGACTTAAGATTCCCGATCTGAATGTAGATGTAGCCTTTAGCGATTCTGAAAGTATTGCTTCATATGCAAAAGAGGCGACTGAAGCCATGCAGAAGGCAGGGATTATTAACGGTAGACCAGATGGAATTTTCGATCCTGATGCCAGTGTAACAAGGGCTGAGGTCTCCGCGATCCTGCACAGGTTTTTGCTATTGATCTCCGACTCCGGGGATCTAGTATAGATCTGTATTCTTTTTTAAAATAGCAAACCCACAGGTTCATCCTGTGGGTTTGTTCATTTTTGACTATGGTCGAGGTGACAGGATTTGAACCTGCGGCCTCTACGTCCCGAACGTAGCGCTCTACCAAACTGAGCCACACCTCGATTACCAGAATATCATATAGTTTTTATAGTTTATTGTCAACAATTTGGATCTGTTATTTAAACATAAGGCTCTATCTTTTTAAGTGAATTTATAATAACCATCAACCATATTCTTACAATGATCAGTGCTATTGATATCAATAGCATCATAGTTGAAATTAAAAATGCATAACAAATGATTAATGCTATTGCAAGTATTGAGTAGATGGTAATATAATTTTTTGTTTTTATACTGTATTCTCCAGCCAATTCTGTATGACCAGAAGCTTGTAATAAATCGGTGGAAGCTTCGAGGAGATAGTAAAAAAGAATTAATTCAATAAGTAGTATAACTGCCAACCATATAATTGACAGCAATGAATGAATATCTAGATCTATAAATAAATCGAAAGCTATATTTATAAGTGATACTACTATAGCTA
>JAAYHT010000096.1 GCA_012735285.1 Clostridiales bacterium
CGATTATTCTACACATAGTGGCTCAAGCTACAATTCATACTTAATCCAAGAAGAAAAAACCGTACTTATAGATACCGTTTGGGCACCCTTTGCTGATCAATTTGTTGAGAACCTTGAAAAGGAAGTTGGTTTAAAAAATATCGACTTTATAGTCATGAACCATGGTGAAGTTGATCACAGTGGAGCCCTTGTAAAGTTGATGGAAAAGATCCCCGACACACCAATATACTGTACTGCCAATGCCATTAAATCTTTGACAGGACAATATCATAAAGATTGGAATTTTAATATTGTTAAAACAGGGGACAAGTTGGATATTGGCAATGGTAAAGAATTGATCTTTGTTCAGATGTCCATGCTTCATTGGCCTGACAGCATGGCAACCTATCTTACAGGAGATAATATCCTATTTAGCAACGATGCTTTCGGACAACACTATGCAACGGAATTAGTGTTCAATGATTTGGTGGATGAATGCGTTTTATATAAAGAAGCAAAGAAATATTATGCTAATATAATAAACCCATTCAACACCTTACTGATAAAGAAGTTGGATGAGATAGTATCACTTAAATTACCTATAGATATAATAGCTACAAGCCATGGAGTGATCTGGAGAGATAACCCCATGCAGATTGTAGAAAAGTACTACGAGTGGGCTAATGATTACCAAGAGAATCAAATAACTATTATCTATGATACCATGTGGGATGGCACTAAAACACTTGCTGAAAATATTTCTAAAGGTATTCAGCTAGCCGATCCCGATGTGAATGTAAAAATATTTAATGTTTCTAAAACCGATGAAAACGATCTTGTCACAGAAGTTTTTCAGTCAAAGAGTATAGTTGTAGGATCTCCTACCGTAAACAATACTATACTCAGTTCAGTGGCAGGTTTTATACAGCTTATTAAAAGACTTAAATTCAAAGATAAGAAAGCAGCTTCCTTCGGTTGTTATGGTTGGAGTGGAGAGTGCACAAAGATTCTGAATGAACTATTAAGCGATGCAGGCTTTTCCCTGATTGACGATGAAGGATTTAGGGTTTTGTGGAACCCGGATGAGGAAAAGATAAATGAAGCTATCGAATTCGGCAAGAGGATAGCTAAGGCATAAGTTAAGCGGGACGATTTGGTCGTCCCCTTTTTGATAAGACGAGAGGGTCCTACTCCTCTCGTCTTTATTCTTTTTTAACATTTGTTATCCTTTTGTATATTATGATAGTAGACTAATTAGTTGGGAGGGAATTTAATGTCTAGGACAGACTGTTCGGGGAATAGCCCGATTTGTCGTGGATGTATTTGTGAATTTAATAGACTTGAAGAAGCACGTTTCTGGGCAAGAATAATGCAGGAACATGCTCTTTTTATAAAACTCGGATTACCTTGTGATGAACCTGATTTTAAGGAAGAAGCACAAGATTTAATTGAGGAATTTAAAGAATTACGAGAAAGATTAGATAGGGCATCAAGGCTATGTGGAGATCTTTTAGATGACTTGATTGACGCAGTAAAGGATATTATTAAATTTAAAGCTAAGCTCTTAAGGCTTTTATTAGAATGTAAAGCCGAACCTGGAAGTAACTATCCTCTTCTTCTAGATCATATAAGAAGAGAAGCAATGCACTTTCTAGAATTATTAAAATCGCCTGTGCCAGAGGATCCTTTAACCATGCTTTTACAGCAGGAGGTATTCTGGCTACGTCAGATGAAAGAGCATATTGAGTTTGTAATACACCTGCTTGATCCTTCAGAACGAGAGTTAATAGAGGACGCAGAAGATTTCCTCAAAATCTTCTCCCGTTTACTCGAAACAGCTCGTGATTTAGAATCAATGGATGAAACAAGGCCAAGGCATTTCAACACAGTAGTACGCTTTACGCAGACTGTTATAAACAATACAATTGCACTCCGTGATTTTAAAGCAGCCGCATTCGAACTGGCTAAATTATGCGAGTTATTAAGCATTGTATCAACCCCATTACTGCTTGATCATATTAGACGTGAAGCGGATAAATTCCTCGATGAGTTGGAAGTACTTTTACCTGAAGTTAGAAGGTGTAATTCTACTCTTAAATGTGATTAATAAAACAGCCGGAGACAGATATTGTTTCCGGCTATATTTTTGCCTTGAAAAAGAACATACGTTCTGATATTATATATACACAACCGGATTAGAAGGGGAC
>JAAYHT010000097.1 GCA_012735285.1 Clostridiales bacterium
ATTCTATTGCTATCTCAGATGCTGCGAAAAAGGCATTAATTAATATCAAACAAAAAAGCAGTAATAACTGTAATCCTATTAAATTACTCGGGTCAGGACTTGAGTCCATTTAATATCCTCCTTATTTTCATAATAATTTTGTCTTCCATTTGATTACGATTATACCATATATTTTATTTGCAAACCATACAATTTTGATGTACGGGTTTAACCATCTTAACCTGCACAATCTGCTGAGGATGAGGTGCAGAATCTATGGGGTTTCCTAATTCATCTAACAGTATATCTACCCTTTGCTTAAAGCTATCAATATTGGGACCGAAAACCTCTATTGTATCGCCTACACTAAACTTGTTTCTCTGCTCTATTGTTGCAAATCCCGTTTCTTCGTTATAATCCTTTACTAAACCGACAAAAGTATAATCCCTTATATACTGGCTTGTTTCATAATTCTGGTCGCCTTTTCCCGGTTTGTTGAAATAGAAACCGGTGGTATACAAGCGATGACTAGCTCTGTTTAACTCTTCTAACCAAGAGCTGTTGAACTCATATGAATCAGGATTTTTATAATACTCATCAATTGCCTTGCGGTATGCCCCGACAACAGATGCAACATAAAATATGCTCTTGTTTCTGCCTTCTATTTTAAAAGAATCTAAACCGCTAGCTACTAATTCCGGAATATGTTCAATCATACATAAATCTTTTGAATTTAAAATATAGCTGCCTCTTTCATCTTCCAAAATAGGATAGGCCTCACCGGGACGTTCTCCTTCTACTAGACTATACTTCCATCTACAAGAGTGTGCACATTTACCCTGGTTTGCATCCCTTCCTGTCATGAAGTTTGATAACAGACATCTTCCGGAATAAGAAATGCACATTGCACCATGCACAAAGGCTTCAAGTGCTAAAGTAGCAGGTGTATTCTGACGGATATATTTGATTTCATCTAATGATAACTCCCTGGCCAATATAATTCTTTTTATACCCTGATTATGCCAGAATAACGCAGACATATAATTCGTCGTATTTGCCTGAGTGCTTAAATGAAGTTCAGCATCAGGCAAATTATTATTAAACCAAAAAATAATCCCGGGGTCAGATACAATATAGGCATCTATTGGGATATCAGAGATGTTTTTCATAAATTGTCCAAAACTATTGATATCATCATTATGCGCAAATATGTTTACTGTTAAATATACTTTCTTTCCTCGTTTATGGGCATAAGAGACGCCTTCCTCAAGCTGATCTGGCGTCATACGACCAGAATCTGCTCGAAGGCTAAACATGTTTCCGCCACAATAGACAGCATCCGCTCCATATTCAATTGCAATCTTTAATTTTTCTAAATCACCCGCAGGTGCCAATAATTCAACTTTTTTCATTTGCTTTCCTTAACTACACTTATTGCAACACCGTCTCCTACTGCCAATACCGATGTTGTAATATTAGGTAAATCAGTAATATATTTTAAATAATTACGCATTCTGTTGACTATTGTCCTGTTTCTCCTATTATTAATATAGTCATCAGATGCAATCATAGCTTTATAAAGAATATTATCAGAAACAATGACTGTTTCATCTTTTGTTAGCTTTATGCAGCTGTCGAAAATATCTTTATAATGACCTTTAGCACCATCAATGAAGATGAAGTCATAAGGTTCTTCATCTTTAAAAGCAGAGAGCGTTTCCAGTGCATCACCTAAAATAATTTTTATACGGTCTTCAAAGCCCGCTTTTTTAATATTTGATAAAGCTTTTTCTTGCATGCTCTCTCTAAGTTCTAAGGTTGTAATATGGGCATCTGGAATCAGGGTTGCAAAATAGATGGCTGAATAGCCTATGGCAGTACCGATTTCTAATATTCGTTTTGGTTTTTTAATTTCCAATAAAACCGACAGCAATGTTTCTGTGTCCCTAAGTATTATCGGGATATTATCCTCTTCTGCTTCATCTCTAAGTGCTTCTAAAAAGCCATTTTTAGGTCTATATAAACTGTTTATATATTCAGTTACCTTTTTATCTGTTATTAGCATGTTATCACTTTAATCAATATATTTTGCCTTGTTTCTCAGATGTTCTTCATATGTCTTTGAAAACACATGAGAGCCATCTCCTTTTGCTAAAAAGTAAAGATAATCTGTCTCAGTTGGCCATAAAGCTGCATTTATAGATTCTATCCTGGGTGAACAAATAGGATGTGGTGGCAATCCTTCAATTATATATGTATTATATGGAGAATCTATCTGTATATCCTCATTTGTTAAGTTGGGTTTTTGTTCTCCTAAAATATATTGGACCGTTGCACAGGATTGCAATTTCATCCCTATCTTCAAACGCTTATGGAATACTCCTGATATAATCGGTCTGTCTTCAGGTATCACAGCTTCACGCTCAATTATGGATGCAAGAGTGATAACTTCATTAATAGTCATTCCAAGTTCTCTGGCTCGTTCGTAGTGTACTTCTGTGAATAGCTTATTAAACTGAGATAGCATTTTATCTATAATATCTCTTTCAGTAGCATCAGCGTATACTTCGTAGGTTTCAGGATATAGATAACCTTCAAGTCTATTTTGGCCTTCGGGAGCATCTTTTAAAAACCAATAGTCAAAGTCTCCTGAGCTGATTTCTTTAAAGAATTCTTCTTTATTAATCAATCCATTTGATTCTAAGATATCTGCTGTCCTTTTGATATCGTAACCTTCAGGTATTGTAAAGCGCAGCGTATTCTGAGTTCCAGTTTGAATAATACTCATAATTTCATCCATATCCATGCTTGGAGAGAGATTATAATCGCCGGCTTTGAATTTCCCATCTAATTTATCGACTTTTGCTTTTAATTTAAAAAACTGAGAATTAGCTATAATACCTTTAGATTCAAGGATGTCCCCTATCCCCTGTGTGCTTGTCCCACTAGGAATAGTTACGGATATGATTGTTTCATCGTTTGGATCAAAGGGTTTACTCCCGTTTTCCAAATATTTTACGAACCCTATAGAACCTACGATTATTACAATTACAAAGGCGACTAATATCCTTAATATTAGTCTTTTCCTTTTTCTATTACGAGCCATTACTATACACCTTACTATTCTTTTGCCCTTGATAAGTATATTCCTTCTCTTGTATCAATCTGAATGACATCTCCAACTTCAATAAAAATGGGAACCTGTATAACTGCTCCGGTTTCCACTGTTGCAGCTTTGGTTACGTTGGTTGCTGTATCTCCTCTGACGCCAGGTTCAGTTTCGATAACTTTTAGATTTACAAAGTTAGGTGGTTCTACTAAAAATGCATTTCCCTTATAGAATTTAATTGTAGCAATATCGTTTTCTCTTAGATAAAGAATTGCTTCTTCAACTTGATCTTTTTCAAGGGGTATTTGTTCGTAAGTCTCTTGGTCCATAAAGTAATAGAGTTCGCCATCATTATATAGATATTGCATTTGCTTTGTATCTATATGAGCCTTTGGGAACTTATCGTTTGGGTTAAACGCTTCCTCTTTGATAGCACCCGTTAAGATATTTTTATACTTTGTCCTTACGAAAGCTGCTCCTTTACCTGGTTTAACATGCTGGAAATCTAATATTACGTAAGGCTCACCATTTATTTCAAATGTATTACCTTTCTTAAAATCACTTGCGCTTATCATTTTTTTACCCTCCGTTAGATTAAATAATAATTAGTTCTTTATTTGAATTAACCTTATTGATTATACTAGATGATGTTATAATTGCCAAGTCTTCAATTCTTACACCAAATTTCTTAGGCAAATATATTCCTGGCTCAATTGTTATAACTGAATTTTCTAACAAGATGTCATCACTCTTAGGATTCAGTGTAGGAGCTTCATGCACTTCTAGACCCACTCCATGTCCTGTGCCGTGTCCAAATTCTTCACCAAATCCAGCATTACTAATTATGTCCCTAACTACTTTATCTACTTCTTTACAAGCTAACCCTGCTCGTGCAACACTACACCCTGCCTTTTGAGCCTCTAAAACAATATTATAAATCTCTCTTTGCTCCTGAGTTATGCTACCAATTGCTACAGTTCTTGTCATATCTGAACAATATCCATCAACTACGCAACCAAAGTCTAAGGTTATAAATTCCCCTCTTTCTATAAGCTTTTTGGTAGGCTGCCCATGTGGAAGAGAAGTTCTTATACCTGATACACAAATGGTATCAAATGCGAGTCCTTCTGCTCCGTTCTTCTTTAAAAACATCTCTATCTCAAGTGCAACCTCAATTTCTGAAAGTCCTGGTTTTAGGTAGTTTAATATGTGTTCAAAACAAAGATCATTAAGTGCAGCCGCTTTACTTATCGCATTGAGTTCTGCTTCATCTTTTACTACTCTTGTCTGTTCGATGATATCGTCTCCGCTAACTAAAGAAGACTTAACTGAATCCTTTAATTCTTTATAGAATTTTAAAGTTACAGTTTTTTCTTCTAATGCTAGCTTAGCAGGTGATAGTTCTTGTAAGAAGTTTATCACCGTATATTCATTATTAATAAGCACCACTTCAAAAGAACCAGTTAAATCTTGGGCTGCTTCAAAATAGCGGAAATCAGTCAGCAGATAGTTTTTATCATCAGTTATTACAATATGACAGTTTGAAGAATTCAGCCCAGAAAGATAATACTGGTTCTCTTTTTTTGAGACTAATAGCGCAGGTATGTCTTTTGAACGCAATAATGATTTTACTTTATCAATTCTATGGTCCATTTGGATTAACCTTTATTACTTCTCCAAGAATTTGATATACATCTGATACAAGCTTTGTAAAAGCAAATTCTGCTTGTAGATACTGAGCAGCTAATGGATCCTTTAATAGAATCTCATATAGTTTTTGAATCTGATCCATCATATCAGTTTCTGGCTCAGTTCCAAGTAACTTATGTGTTTGAATTTCAAACTGTCTTTGGTGAAAATCATTGATGCTTTCTGCAAGCTCTTCATTTTCGGACACTTTTTCTTTTAAATGCATATAGGTTTTGTATTCTGTCGATTCTTTCAATGCCCTGGCCAAGGCATGTGCCTCATCATACACATTCATTTTATACCTCCATAAATATCGGAAGAATTACCGGGCTACGCTTAGTACATTGGTAGATATAATCTTGTAATTCACTACGGAGCGCACTTTTCATTGCCGCCCAATCTTTTATACCCTCTTTATAGCATTTATCTAAACATATTTTAGCAACATTTCTTGCAGATTCAATCAGGTCTTCGGATTCACGTACATAGACGAAACCTCTTGATATAATATCAGGGCCAGAACTGATCTGACCTGTTGCCTTATCAATAGCTGCCACCACGATTATCAATCCACTTTCAGATAGAAGTTTCCTATCCCTTAGCACGATGTTTCCTACATCCCCTACTCCAAGGCCATCAACAAGTACAGCTGAACTAGGTACTGTTTCGTTTAATTTAGTTGCATGGTCTTTTCTTAAAGATACAATTTCTCCATTTCCTAATATAAATATATTTTCCTTTTTCATTCCTAAATTTTCAGCTATCATGGCATGTCTTCTCAAATGCCTGTATTCACCATGTATAGGAATAAAATATTTAGGCTTAATGAGTGAATGTAACAGCTTAAGCTCCTCTTCGCAAGCGTGTCCTGATACGTGTATATCTGCAATGTCATTATAGATGACTTCTGCTCCTTTTTCGAAGAGCTTATTGACTACATTCGATACCGTTTTTTCATTTCCAGGCACCGGTGACGATGAAAGGATTACAACGTCACCTTTTTTAATTTGTACTGCCTTATGATCGTTTGTCGCCATCCTGGAAAGAGCCGACATGGGTTCTCCCTGGCTACCTGTGGTTATAATAACTAACTCAGAATCTTTAATGTTTTTAGTCTTATTTATATCAACCAAAACATTAGGTGGAATCTTTAGATAACCTAGTTCATTGGCTAGTTTTACAACATTTATCATGCTCCTGCCAGAAATTGACACCTTCCGGTTAAACTTAACAGCTGTATTAATAATTTTTTGAACCCTATGAATATTGGATGAAAAAGTCGCGGTAATTATCCTCGAATCACTGTAATCCCTAAAAATGTTTTCAAGAGTTATTCCTACCGTTCTTTCTGATGGTGTATAGCCGGGCCTTTCCGAATTGGTACTATCTCCCAACATCAGCAATACACCCTTTTGGCCAATTTTGGCTAGCCTGTGAAAGTCCATCGGTTCCCCATCTAAAGGAGTATAGTCGACTTTAAAATCTCCTGAATGAAATATTAAGCCGACAGGTGTTTCAATAGCAAGACATATAGCATCTGCAATCGAGTGAGTTGTTCTGATGGCTTCCACCTTAAACTCACCAATTCTTATAGTCTGTCCAGGTTTAATTGTATTTAACTTGGCTTTTAATCCATGCTCCTTTAATTTATTGCCAACTAATCCAAGAGTCAATTTAGTTCCATATATAGGCACATCCAACTCCTTTAACAAATATGGGATAGCGCCTATATGATCCTCATGTCCGTGGGTTAAGATCATACCCTTCACTTTTTCACTGTTCCTTAGAATATAGGTGAAATCAGGGATTACAATGTCAATCCCAAACATTTCATCATCGGGAAAAGATAAACCACAGTCCACAATCATTATGTCATTTTTATACTCAAATACGGTTAAATTTTTCCCGATCTCATTTAACCCACCTAAAGGAATCAGCTTTAGACTTTGGTTATCCTTTACATTTTCTTTTTTCAAAATATCTAATCCCTCTCTTATTTTACTACTATATTTACTAGTTTGTCAGGCACTGGAATTGTTTTAATAATATCCTTCCCTTCCAGTAAAGCCTTGACTCTTTCATTTTCCATTACCTTATTTAAAAATTCTTCCTTCGATAATCCGCTCGCAACATGTGCCCTCTCTTTTACTTTTCCGTTAATCTGAATAACAATTTCAACTTCATCCCTAACTAATTCATCTTCGTCATATTCAGGCCATTTTTCAAAATACAGTGATTGTTCGTTACCTAAATGCTCCCACATTTCTTCACATATATGAGGTGTGAAAGGTGACAACATTAAAACCAAGCATTTAATACTATGCTTTAGCAAACCTAGATTTAGATTCTCAAGTGATTTATATCGATACAGTTCGTTAACCAAAACCATAATAGAAGATATGGCTGTATTGAAGTTAAAGCGAGCGCTCATATCTTCTGTCGCTTTCTTAATAGTACTGTTTAATACATATGAAAGCTCCTTATCATCATCATTCTTGATCTCGTAGCTGTCAGGAGCTTCCTTAATTAAATCTGCCAGCTCATAAACAAGTCTATAGACCCTGTTTAAGAATCTGAAACTTCCTTCAACTCCTGCATCCGACCATTCAAGCTCCTTTTCTGGAGGAGAGGCAAACAGTATGAAGAGTCTAGCGGTATCTGCACCATACTTTTCGATAATATCCTCAGGACTTACTACATTTCCTTTAGATTTTGACATCTTGCTACCATCTTTTAAAACCATACCTTGGGTCAACAGGTTGGTGAAAGGTTCCTGAGTTGGTGCATAGCCTATATCATATAGAAACTTATTAAAGAATCTAGCATACAACAAATGTAGGATCGCATGCTCTACTCCACCGATATATTGATCTACAGGCATCCAGTATTCAGCCTTTAGCTTGTCCCATATCTCTTCATCATTATCCGGATCTACATATCTTAGATAATACCAAGAAGAATCTAAGAAAGTATCCATCGTATCCGTCTCTCTAGTACCTTTGCCTCCACATTTTGGACAGATTGCATCTTTAAATGTTTTACTTGTAGTTAAAGGTGAATCCCCTTTTCCTGTAAACTCAATATCTGTAGGCAATAAAACTGGTAAATTTTCAATCTTTTCGGGAACCCATCCACATGATTCGCAGAAAATCATGGGTATAGGCGTACCCCAATAGCGCTGTCTTGATATAAGCCAATCTCTAAGTTTGTAATTTACTGTTCTTTTACCCAGATTATTGTCTTCTAAATATTCGATGAACTTGTCTATTGCCTCTATATTATTCATGCCATTAAACTGGCCTGAATTTATCATCTTGCCTTCTGCAACAAAGGCCTCTTTTAAATTATATAGGTCTATCTCAGGAACTTCAGGATCAACTACAGGGATAATATCGATGCCATATTTAACAGCAAATTCAAAGTCACGCTGGTCGTGAGCAGGTACAGCCATTATTGCTCCTGTACCGTAATCCATGAGAACATAGTTTGCAATATAAATAGGTACTTCCTTGCCATTCATCGGGTTTATTGCATAATGCCCGATAAATAGCCCTTCTTTATCATATTTACCGGAAGTTCTGTCTAAATCACTGAGATGTTGCAACTTATCTAAAAAGGCATCAACATCTTTTTCATATTCAGTGTTCCTCGTAAGCTCTTTTACATAAGGATGTTCCGGCGCCAATACCATATATGTGACACCAAACAGAGTATCAGGTCTAGTAGTAAAGATCTCCATAACTTTGTCAGTCCCTACTATTTTGAAATTAACATTTGCACCAGTACTTTTGCCAATCCAATTTTCCTGCATAATTTTAACTTTGTTGGGCCAACCGTCAAGTAATTTGAGATCTTCCAAAAGACGCTCAGCATAATCTGTAATTTTCAAGTACCATTGTTCCAGTTCTTTTTTCGTTACAGGAGTAGTACAGCGTTCGCATGCTCCGTCTACTACCTGTTCGTTGGCCAGTACAGTATTACAGGATGGACACCAATTTACAGGATTCTTTTTCTTGTAAGCTAAACCCTTGTTAAAAAATTGTATGAAAATCCATTGCATCCATTTATAGTAATCAGGATGGCAGGTTGCAACTTCCCTATCCCAGTCATAACTGAAACCTAGAGATTTTAGCTGCCTGCGCATTTCACTGATGTTATCCCAGGTCC
>JAAYHT010000098.1 GCA_012735285.1 Clostridiales bacterium
AGCAATTGGGAAACAAATCTCTCTGAGTGAAATAAGCAACGGGGCATTCCATGGAGAAATCGCTCCTACCACGCCAACTGGTTGACGCCAGACCATGTTAATGGACCCTTCGACCTCAGAAGGTAAAATTTTTCCGCTGACACGATGTACTTGAGAAGCAGCTTCCCTAAGAAATTCAGGACCATTAAATGCTTGGAACATAGCAAAAGGCATTGTTGCGCCTACTTCATTTGCAAGTATATCTGCAACTTCCTTAGCCCTGCTTTCCAAGATATCTGCTGCTTTTAACATTAGTTTCCTTCTTTGATGGGGAAGAACCTTTGACCAGGAGAGAAATGCCGCAGCGGCCGCATCGATAGCTTTAATTGCATCCTCTGCGCCTCCATTAGGAATTATCGCGAAGACTTCTCCAGTGAATGGATTCATGTCATTGTAATATGTACCGCTAATAGCATCTACCCATTCTCCATTAACATACATTTTATGTTTGTTCTTCAAGAATCATCATCCTTTCCTTTCACTACCTAACGGGTTTGTAAATACTTAAATGAAGGCAATGAATACCTGCTGTACCTAGTTGAAATTTTTTCGGTATTCCTGTTAAATACCAATGGTTATACCTTGGTATTCTTTTTTTATACTATTGGTATGCCATGGTTATTCTAAATATTCTAATTTTGAAGTTAAGTAATAAAAAAAGAAACCGCAGCTTCATACGAAGTCGGTTTCAATTACTTGTAATACTCTAATTTAGCTACTTGCGTAGCAGTATATAAATTGCTTAACGTAAATAACCCAATTCTTTTAAGATCCTCGCTAAGACAGCCATTCTCTCGCCTAGAAGCTCATCATCATTAGAAAGGGCATCCCTAAATAATTTGATGTCTTCATCTATTTTTTCATTATCAGTGCAGACTTCTACTGTCATAGCATCTCCTTGTAGGCCTACACGATCTATTATAGGATTCTCAGGATCATATAATTTCGGATATCTATAAGCTTCTCTGAAATATTCGATAGCCCGGCATACAAAGATCGCTAAATCCAGTACCCTGTGAAGGGGTAACTCTTCGGATTGTCTGGACCACTTCTCGCCTGTGTATCTCCAAACCTTTGCAGAGATATCTACTTTTCCCCTATCATTCCATTGTGCCAGCCCTAAAGATAGACCCTTGGTATCGCTGTTATATGCATACCTTCCATCTATATCTTCATAATTCTCAGCAACTATAACTGGTTTGTGTTTTAAGGTTGTTGGTATTTTCATAATTCGTCCTCCACTAATTTACTAAATTACTAATTTAGTATATAAATAAAATCAAAAATTGTCAAATCTAAGTTGTGATTATCTTTGTCAAATTTAATATATTTATAACGATACAAATAGAAGGAGGTGATTTTGTGAGAAAATCTATTTTATCAATAGTTTTGATAATATCATTAGCTGCATTTTGTTTGGTCGGCTGTGGAGATGGATCCAGCAGCAAGCTTAAAATTAAAACCGAAGAAATTACTAAAAGCGAAGATTTCCTAGAGATAGATATGAAGATTCCCTCACTTAGTGGTTTTCCCGGAGCAGAGGAGTTGAATAATGCTATTGATGAAAAAGTAAGGGCATCGATAAAAGAAGTGGAAGATGCGGCAGCTGAGCTAGAAAGAATGAATAGAGAAGGCTTCAAAGCATCCTTGAATGCAAACTACCAATACTTTCACAACGGTGATATCGTCTCACTTTGGATATACATGGATAATTACACTGGCGGAGCTCACGGAATGTACTGGTTAGACAGCTATACATTCAATGTTGCCACAGGAGAATTATATTCATTTAAAGATTTATTTAAAGAAGACTCAAACGGATTTGACCAAATAGTTGCAAAAATAATGAAAGAAGTTGAAGATGATGATATATACTTTGATACGGCAAAGGATACCGTAGCTTCATACGAAGGCAACTTTAATTTCCTAATTAATGGCGATGAGCTTGTTGTATACTTCCCTCTGTATGATATAGCTCCCTACGTTGCAGGAATCCGAAGCTTTACATTTGAATTGGAGCACCT
>JAAYHT010000099.1 GCA_012735285.1 Clostridiales bacterium
CATTTTTAAAGAATGTTTTTCAGAGGTCTTTGTCACAAATGATTGACTACTCTAGAAAAGAAATACTAATAAGGTTATGTAATAACTTGCTTTTTATTTTATAAACTTGTATTATTTAATATTAATCGTATATAATTATGTCTATATTTCGAATAGGAGGTTTTTTTGATTGGCAAAAGTTAAAATAACTGAAACTGTATTAAGGGATGGTCATCAGTCTTTAATAGCAACAAGAATGAAAACTGAGGAAATGTTACCCATTTTGGAAACAATGGACCAAGTGGGATACCATGCTTTAGAGATGTGGGGAGGAGCAACATTTGATGCTTGTCTTCGTTTTCTAAACGAGGATCCATGGGAAAGATTAAGGACCATTCGTAAAAATATAAAGAATACAAAGCTGCAAATGTTGCTTAGGGGTCAAAACCTTTTAGGATATAAGCATTATGCTGATGACGTAGTTGAGGAGTTTGTAAAGAAAGCACTTGCAAACGGTATTGATATTATCAGAGTATTTGATGCTTTAAATGACCCGAGGAATCTTAGCATGGCTATTGAAACCATTAAAAAAGAAGGTGGAATTGCGCAAGCCGCAATGTCCTATACTATTAGCCCTGTTCATACCAATGAGGTATTTACGAATTTAGCTTTAGAGTTTCAAGATATGGGTGCTGATTCGATCTGTATTAAGGATATGGCAGGATTACTAGATCCATACAACACATACACCCTAGTTAAAGAAATGAAGAAAAAAGTAAAGGTTCCTATAGAGATCCATACCCATGCTACCAGTGGACTAGGAAGTATGACTTTATTAAAAGCTGTTGAAGCAGGGGCAGATATCATCGATACAGCTATTTCTCCATTCGGTGAAGGAACATCTCAACCATCTACCGAACCTATGGTAGCTGCTCTACGCGGAACTGAGTGGGATACTGGTCTCGATATGGATAAGTTAAATGAAGTTGCAGAGTATTTCAAACCAATACGTGAAAAATACATTTCAGAAGGATTATTAGACCCCAAGCTTATGGGTGTAGATATAAATACATTAATATACCAGGTGCCTGGTGGAATGCTTTCCAACTTGGTATCACAGCTTAAGCAGCAGAATGCGATGGATAAATTTGAAGAGGTTTTAAAAGAGGTACCTAGGGTACGTGAAGATTTAGGTTATCCTCCCCTTGTAACCCCTACGAGCCAGATTGTTGGCACACAGGCAGTACTAAATGTATTGGCCGGCGAGCGCTACAAGATGATACCAAATGAAGTAAAGCAGCTGGTTAGAGGAATGTATGGTAAAACTACAGTTCCTATTAAAGAAGAGATAGTGAAAAAGATTATTGGTGACGAAAAGCAGATTACTGTAAGACCTGCAGACCTAATAGAACCTGAACTTGAGAAAACAAAGAAGGAAATTGCTAAGTATGTAGAACAAGATGAAGATGTACTTACTAGAGCAATGTTCCCACAACCAGCTATAGAGTTCTTTAAATACAGAAATGCAAAGAGGTACAAAATTGATGAAAGTCTTCTAAATGAAGAAGATATGGTGTACCCTGTATAAATAATCAGGTTCTTTGTCAAATGTTGGGGTTAAATCCCGTAAGACTAAAGAAGTAGTAGATGAAATGAAAATTTCGCAGGGTGGAGAAAATCTGCCCTGCATTTTCTTTTCCATTAAAGCAAGGGAATAGTTGCTCAAATAAGTAAGTAAAACTCAGCATCTTACGCAACCATTAATATTCAATGGTCAA
>JAAYHT010000100.1 GCA_012735285.1 Clostridiales bacterium
AAGGCCTTAAAGAAGATAAATTATTATCTTCGCAGTAACTACTATGCGTATGAGTCCCATAAACGTAAGAGATTAAAAAGCCGAAGGCTTGATTGTACTTAAAATAAAATTCACGTTGTAGTGTTAATTTCAAATCAGATTATCCCGCAGACAATTTGTCAGGTGTTAAGAGAAGGTATGAACGACACACAGTATGATAAATTGGAGATAAGAACAAGCCATTTCGGAAAGTTTTCCACAGCGTTGGGTGCTACAAGATTGATTGCACAGGCTGTATTTGGATCCCCGCTTTTAGAAATTCTTTCAATATAGAAAGGGAGGATAGTTTATGAAAAAAAATGGATAATAGCTGTTTTAGTTATATTTATGATTTCAATTGGTCTTTTTATGTTCCGCAGTAAAGATGAAGTTAAAGAAAGTAGTAGTGATGTCGTAGAGATAATAACTTGGGAGGGAGAATTATTAGGAGATGATCCTGCTACTAAAGTTGCAAGAGAAATTAGAGAAGAGTTTGATCGCACACATCCGCATATAAAAGTTATTCGTCGCACTGCGCCGGCTGGAGAAGAAAGAAAAGTTTTTGCTACAGCTATGTCTGGAGGAACTGGACCTGATCTTGCAGTTATACCTGGAGTTGACACATGTACATATATAGAACAAGGTTTTTTGGCCGATATTACAGAGTTTATAAAAAATTGGGATGAAGTAGATCAAATTCATCTTAGTATGCTAGAGCCGGTCAAGAAAGATGATAGGTATTTCGGTCTTCCCGCCCAATATTATGTGATGATGTTAGTATATAGAACAGACCTATTTGAGCAGGTAGGTTTAAATCCTGATATTCCCCCTAAAGATTGGGAAGAGTTTGTAAAATATGGACAGAGGTTAACTGATCGAAGTGAAAATAGGTATGGCTTTGGGATTCGAGGAGATGACTTATGCGCATGGCACTTCATAGATTATGTTTGGCAAGCTGGTGGCGATTTTGTAGAGATTGATCCTGAAACAAACAGAGTCAAAGCCGCTTTTGCTGATGATGCAGGTGTTACAGCTCTGTAATTTTATTACGATATGCGGTGGAAGTATGATATGATACAAAAAAACATTCTTCAAAGCCGTAATGATTTGATAAATAATTTCATTTCTGACCGATGCGCAATGTACAAATTTTATCCTCAAGAACTAATAGCTCTTATCAATGGAGGATTGACAGTTAGCCAAATAGGTCTTGCACCTTTGCCTGTAGGGCCAACTGGAGAACCTGTTAGTCAAATGGCACCGCGGGTTTATGCTATTAATGCTACAGCGAGTAAAGAAAAACAGAAAGCTGCCTTTGAATACATAAAATATATGATAAGGAAGGAGACCAGGATAAAAGAATAGAAACTTCAAGAAAAATATGGAATTTTAACTCCTTCTGTTCCTATATGGAAGGGGCTTTATCAATCAGATCACCTACAATTACCTGAGCAGTGGTCAAAATCTATCGAAGAGCAAAGTAAATATGCACGGCCTGAACCGTTTTTCCCTTACTGGGACAAAGTGAAACAATATTTGGTTCAACCGATTCAAGCAGTTTTGCTTAATAAGAATGCAGACCCACGAGAGGAACTGACAAAGTGCGCTGAACGGGTTCAAAGGGATATTTTAGATAAGATAAACTTATAGAATATGAGCACTTCGATAACTTTATAACACTCTGCAAGAAGATCTAGACTCGAAAAGAAATCATTTTAGCCTAGATTTTGCAACACTATAATAGATGCTCTAAACAAGCTAATGGTTTTCAGTTGCGCTTTTGGAAATATGTACAGTATTGGAAAATAAAAAATGGGTAGAAAAGGGGTGTTTTGTTTGACGGCAAGGCTTGAATTTACAATACGAATAATATTAATAACACTCCTGTTTGTATGCGGTGTTATGGCTAATTCCCTTATCATTAGTGATTTTGAAACAATCGAAGATCTTCAACGGTGGCAGGTTTTTGGGGTTCCACGTTCATCGTTAGAACGAGTTAAAGAACATGCAACTGAAGGAGAATATTCAGCAAGGTTCTCTGTCCCCAAATATCAACAAGGGGGCGAAAAATGGCCATTTATGAGACTTTCGGATGCCTCCTTTCCTACGAATTGGTCTAAATACAGTCAGCTCTCTATAGATTTTTATAACCCTTCATCTTACGAAAGCAAATTGCCTTTCAAAATACGTATCACCGATATTAATGGTAGTAGGAATGTAGCTACGGTTAAATTGAGAAAAGAAGGCCCAGGAAATGTAACAATTGATTTTAGGAGTTCTGAAGTAATCATTCAAGATGCTGAGGGAAGCTATATTTCAGGCATTCAAGGGGGTAACTTTGATTTTTCGAATGTAGTAAATCTTTACATATATTTCTCAGAACCACCGGAGAATGCCACAGTTTACTTAGATAATATAAAGCTGGTGGATACATCTGAGGAAATTTTAACAGAACTTGTAGAACGCTGGAAAGATATTTGTGAATCCAATTCCCAATCATTAAAAAACACTCCTGATTTGTTTGACAATTGGAAAAAAATTGGCAATATAATTAATAGTGATCTCGAAAGTTGGCGCAAAATTCAACTCGTAGAAGAGCATCTAGGTATTCTTGAATTTAAATATACACTAAATATGCTTTTGGCAGAAAGCAAAAAAGTGTACCCCAATTTACCTTTTGGAATTGCTTGGGCTGATAGCATGGTAAAAATATTTCCCAAGGTTGAAATACCTGATGTAGAAATCACAGAAAAGTTTAAGCTTGAACTTGCTAAAAATGAATATGAATCTTGCCAATTGGTGATAATTGCACCAACAACTAAGGAGGTTAACAGCGTTAGCATTAAGCCGGATAAATTCGTCTCAGAAAACGGGGTTGCTTTTGATGGAGAAATACTAGTAGCTCCTGTCGGGTTTGTAAAGAAAAAGGAAAATAAATATCCCTTTTTTAAGTGGTATCCTGATCCAATTTTATCATTCTTGGATAAAACTGATATTTTGCCAGGAGAGGTGCAGCCTTTTTGGGTTACAGTTAAAACAAACGACAAGACACCAGCAGGAAGTTACATGGGTAATTTTATAGTAGAAGCAACCTT
This sequence comes from Clostridiales bacterium, assembly GCA_012735285.1. Lineage (GTDB taxonomy): Bacteria > Bacillota > Clostridia > Peptostreptococcales > Anaerovoracaceae > JAAYHT01. The sequence continues at coordinate 3,114 of JAAYHT010000100.1, forward strand.
TGAAGGAAAGGTAGTAAAAAGTTTAGTTCCTTTTGAATTTCAAGTTTGGAATTTTGCAGTCCCTAAAGAAAGACATCTCCCAACAGTCGTTGGTACCGGAGTTTATAATGTTTGTTCAGAAACTATGAGGGATAGAATATATGACTTGCTAGTTGAATATAGGATAAATCCTGATAATATTTATCGAAAGATAGATCCTAACAATAGGCGGGATGGTGGTTTCCCTTCAGTTGAGCAGCTATTAAAATGGAAAGAAAAAGGTATAAATAAGATCAACCTAGCATCTGTCAATCGTAGTACTGACCTTCAAAAGTTGTTTGCCTGGTTAGATGAAATTGTGCCAATCCTTAAAGAGAATGATCTTTACGACATAGCCTATCTCTATGGATTTGATGAAATTCCTTTAAATGAGATTCCTGAAATGATAGATATAGTAACTAAAATAAAAGAACGGTATCCTGACTTGTTCTTCCTCACAACAGCCTATGATTATACATATGGGCTGACAACAGATCCTAATGGTATTATTGATGGGTGGTGCCCACAAACACGAAGATATGACTTGGAAGCTGTTGAAAGAGCACGTGAGCAGGGAAGACAGGTATGGTGGTATATAGCTCTAGCACGACCGCCGTATGCTAGTTTTTTGCTAGAGAATCCTACTATTGATGGCAGGTTATTGATGGGCTTCCACGCATCTTATTTTAAGCCAGATGGTTTTTTATATTATCGAGTTAATAGATGGCAAAACAATGATTCACCTATAGTTAGCGGTCCGTATACAACATGGAATCCAGCAAGTCATAATGAGGGCAACGGTTCTGGAAGCTTGCTTTGCGCAGGTCCTGACGAGAAACCACTATCCACAATTAGGTTTGAAAACATTAGAGATGGCCTAGAGGATTATGAATATTACTGGATTCTTGAGACATGTGTAGAAAATGCAAATAACAAAGGTATAAAAGATGATCTGATTAACAGAGCAATTTCTGCGCTTGAATTTGATGAATATTTTATCAGTTCAATTTCAGAGTTTTCTCGTGATCCTGTTGATGTTCGAAAGAAAAGACGAGAACTTGCTAATCTAATAGAGCTATTTATCGCTGAAGGTATAACCTATTAAAAGGAAGATTTTAAGATGGTACATGTATGAGTAAGTAAATTAAAAACACTCTTATAGGTAGTAAGGGATATTGAAATAATCCTACATAATAAAAAGGAGAGTTAAGAAAAACTATGGAGGATGCCTTTCCTAGAAAGGTATCCTCCATCCTATAGATGCCGAAAAACAGAAAATTTGCAATTTGTATTAGGGTTCTTCGTTGCGGTGCTTAAGAGAATTTGATATATTCCTGGGATATAAAGATGATTTGCATATTCCCAGTATGGAAGTACATCTAAGGGAAAATGAAAATAACTCTGCATTTCCCATCATTGTGCGACACTACTACAAGCTGGTGATTATAAAAAATTTATGACAGCCGCTAAATTGGTCAGTTTATTAGAAATCAAAATGTATTCAGGAGATAATACAAAATGAATTCAAAACAATTTCCCTTTACAATATAAGATTCCACTGCACAAATCCCTTGTAAATCCATATTTTAGAAGGATTTTAGCCCCTCGATGTCGAATATAG
>JAAYHT010000001.1 GCA_012735285.1 Clostridiales bacterium
CGCTTAGACCTACAACTAAATCCATCAACTTTATTTCTTCATGGAATGAGCCTGCAGATCCAATTCTGATTAAATTCTTAACGCCATATTCTTTAATTAATTCATAACTGTATATTCCCATTGAAGGCATACCCATACCGCTGCCTTGCACAGAAACTGGGACTCCCTTATATGTGCCTGTGTATCCAAGCATTCCTCTAATTTCGTTATAGCATTCTGCATTTTCCAGATATGTTTCCGCAATATATTTCGCTCTTAAAGGATCTCCAGGTAGTAATATTGTTTCTGCAATATCTCCTTTTTTAGCTGCATTAATGTGTGCTGTACTCATAGATATTTCTCCTTTGTTTATTAATAATTGCTGCTATATTATACCATAACCAGTGGCAGTAATAAATATTATAGCATGAACTAGAGGTATTTCACGATTCCATGAGTTGCATCTAAGTAAATTTTTGCGCCCATAGGAATAGATATCTGTGGATATATATGTCCGGAGCGGAAGTTGTATATTGTAGGCTTTTTTAAAGGCACAATTATCTCTTCATATATCTGTTTAAGTGTCAATGTGGGTTCTTCTTTTGATTCAATGCAGTTATCGAATGTTCCAAGTATTATACCCTTGCAATCATTTAATTTACCTGATAGGGCTAAAGCCGTAAGGTTCCTGTCAATCCTATAAGGAGGCTCATCAACATCTTCAATGAATAAAATTTTATCCTTTGTATCTATTTCATAAGGAGATCCTAATGTTGAAACCATAACAGAAAGATTGCCACCGGTTATAATTCCTTCCGCAACACCGGGATATATGGTTTCTATGTATTCATTTGGGGGATTTAAAACTAATCCAATTGGTTCTTTTGAAAAAATCAAATCAGATAGACTCTGAAGTGAATAGTAGTCCATTACATGGTAACCTGAACTGGGCATAGGACCGTGAATGGTAATAAAGCTGCAAAGTTTATTAAAAACGCAATGAAGTGCTGTGATATCACTGTATCCAACAAATATTTTGGGATTCTTTTTAATTACTTTGTAATCAATCAGAGGCAGTAGGCGAGTTGCACCATATCCACCCCTTATGCAGAAGATACCATCAATGCTTTCGTCTTGAAAGGCATCGTTTATATCTTTCGCTCTGCATGAGTCTGAACCGGAAAGGTAACCGTTTTTCATGGTGCAACTAGGATACATTATTGGTTCAAGTCTAAGAAACTTAAGGGAATCTATAGAGGTTTGCAGTTTTTCTTCGCTGACTGGTGAAGAGGGGGCGATTAAGGCTACGCGACTGCCTGCCTTCAAAGACTTGGGTTTTATCATGATAGGTACCTCCTAGTGTTTTTACATCATTTATATTATTTAAACCTCTTTTTAATTCAGAGTAATAATAATCTTGATTGAAAAAATAGAATAGTTGGGGAGGTGCCTTATGGATATTACACTGTCTGAAATAAAATCACTAGTAGATGAAGCGGCTTTATGGGCAATAGACTTAAGAAGAGAACTACATAAATGGCCGGAAATAGGGAACCAAGAGTATAGAACGGTTGAAATAATTGAGACTGAACTAGGCAAATTAGGAATAGAATCAGAGAAGATTTTAAGTACAGGTATAGTAGCTTGCCTAGGTGATAAAGAAGGTGAATGTATAGCATTTAGGGCAGATATAGATGGCCTGCCAATTGAAGAAAAGACAGATTTACCTTTTAAATCTAAGAGAAAAGGTTATATGCATGCTTGCGGCCATGATGTTCATACTTCAGTAATTCTAGGAACTGCAAGTGTTTTAAGCAAAATTAAGCAACGCATTAATAGGCAGATTAAGTTAATATTTCAACCTGCAGAAGAAACGACCGGGGGAGCAAAGAGGATGATAGAAGCAGGATGTCTAAAGCAGCCTGATGTAAGCTCAATATATGGATTTCATGTAAAACCCGAAATAGAGGCAGGGAAAATAGGCATAAAATACGGCAAGGTACACGCTTCTTCTGTTACCTTTTGTATACATATTAAAGGAGTTGCCAGTCACGGAGCAATCCCTGACTGTGGTGTTGATGCTTTATTGGTTGCATGTCAGATTGTAAATAGCTTGCAGACTATTGTTAGCAGATCAGTAAGTCCTTTGGATGCTGCTGTGGTTACGGTGGGCTGTATAAAAAGCGGGAGTGCAGCAAACATTATAGCTGATTCTGCCTATATAGAGGGTACCTTGAGATCCTTAGATGGAAAAACTAAAAAGCTTTTAAAAACAAAAGTAGAGTTAATAGCTATACATACAGCTAAGGCCTTAGGAGCTTATGCAAGGGTAGATTTTATCGAAGGATATGAGGCATTAGTAAATCATGACGAAAATTTAGATTTAGTAAAAAAAGCAGCAACTCTTACTCTAGGGAAAAACAATATTATTGAAATTGAAAGACCTACTATGGGTGTAGAAGATTTTTCGTTTTATTTAAACGAAGTGCCTGGTGCATTCTTCTTCCTTGGAAGCGGATTCCCTAACAAAGATAATCCGCCTTTACATTCGGCGAATTTTATTATAAATGAGGAATGTATAAAAACAGGGATAATGTTGTTAACCTGCCTCACATTACAAAAATAAAAAAGCCGGGAGACACAACCAGCTTTTTTAACTGCATTTAACTTATGCACTCGTGGGGACGGGTGAGAAATTACTCTGCTTTTGCCGAATTTAACTTTTTATGCATGCGTGATACTTTTCTTGATGCTGTGTTTTTATGAATAGTACCTTTAGCTGCTGCCTGCATTAATTTCTTTTCGGCAAGTTTTAAACTCTCTTCAGCAAGAGTAAAGTCTTTTTCTTCGATCGCCTTATCAAAAGTTTTGATAATCTCTTTTAGGTGACTTTTTACTCTTCTGTTTACTGCGGTCCTTTTTGCAATGACCTTAATTCTTTTCTTAGCAGATTTCACATTAGCCATATGTTCACCCCACTTTCATAATATAGCCTAGACAAGTATATCTGAATAGATTCCAAAAATCAAGTACAAAATAGATTATAAATCAAGAAAACTGAGGTGAAAAATTGAAGATAAGAACTGACCTTGCTATAGAGGGAAAAGAAATACTGGAAGAAGAGAATAAGGGGAAAAAGATTGAGATAAAAGGGGTAGAGGTTGATGAGGACCAATACGATGAAGGTGTTAAAGTTACAAGGATTAAAATAACTGATGAAAACGGAAGCAGAGCTATAGGAAAGCCGATTGGAACATACATTACGATTGAAGTAGATGATCTTGTCGATGGGCATGAAGAACGAAAGCAAGTTGCAGCTAGGGCATTATCTAACGAGCTTTCTAAGTTAATTAAGTTTCATTATAATTTAAAAGTTTTAGTAATTGGACTTGGTAATGAGAAAGTTACCCCAGATTCATTGGGGCCTGTAACAGTATCAAAAGTAAAAGTAACTCGACATATTTTCATCGTTACCGGAGCTAAGGGTGATGATCATGTGGGATGTGTGAGCGCTTTAAGTCCAGGTGTTATGGGGACTACCGGGATGGAAACCGCAGAACTTATTAAAAGCGCGGTGTCAATTGTAAAACCGGAAGTAGTTATTGCTATTGATGCCCTTGCCGCTCGAAATGTGGATAGGATAAGTACAACAATACAGTTAACAGATACAGGAATTTCACCTGGTTCTGGTACAGGTAATATGAGAAAGGATTTAACTGAAAGAACCTTAGGTACAAAGGTAGTGGCTATAGGGGTTCCTACGGTCATTGATTCAACCACTTTAATACTTGACAATTTAGAAGGTTATTTAAAAGACCCAAGAGGAGCATATGAGCATATTTCAAAGAAAGGAGAGAGTATGATTGTCACTACTTCAGATATAGATCAGGTTATTTTGAATTTTTCTGAAGTAATAGCAAATGGTATTAATAGTACACTTCATCCTGGCATATATTCTACTTAGGAAGAGGTGTATGTATGAGAAGGAATAGAACACGTAAACGACGGGCAAAAAGTAATAAGCTACTTTTGCTAATCTTGCTTTTTTGGGGTGTTTCAGCATTAACTAGTATCACCATGCTTAATTGGGGACAGGGAATTGATGGACGAAATCTTGGGGAGGAAGTAGGCAAACAGTACCTTTCTTATGTTTTTCCGGTTATCAGCAGAAATGCAGGTGCTGATATTAGAGAACCTAAAGATTCCGAGCTAGCACCAAATCCCCAAAGTGAACATGAACAAAATATGCATGAAGAAATAATTGATCAAGAGCCAGCTGAGCAGGAAGAAGAAAGCATAGTATATTCTGTTAATGACGGAACAGCCAAAGTTTTGATATATCATACTCATGCGACTGAATCATACCAGCCTGTCAGCGAAGGAAACTTTCATTCTGTTGAAGAGAAGGGCACTGTCAGAGAAGTTGGAAAAGTTTTAAAAGAAGCATTGGAAGCAAAAGGGATTGGAGTTATTCATGATAAGACACTGCACGATGTACCGTCTTACAGCAAATCGTATAGCAGGTCAATGGAGACAATTAAAAGAATATTAGATCAAAATCCTTCGATTAAGATAGTCATTGACTTACATAGAGATGCGGCAGGCTATACAGGTAATAAAGGGCATAAATTTACCGTAGACGGAAAAACCTGTGCACAATTTTGTTTAGTTGTAGGTATGGGAAATGATAATGTAGATAAGCTGATGGATTTCGCCAGTAAAGTTAATCAAAAAGCCAATTCACTATATCCGGGATTCAGCAGAGGGATTATTAAAAAAGAGTATAAATATAATCAGCACATAAGGGATACCTATTTGTTGCTTGAAATGGGGAATAATCAAAACAGAATAGAAGAAGCCAAGGAATCCGCAAAATACCTTGCCAACGTATTGGCTGAAATTCTTAAAGATATTGAATAGAATTATAGGTAGATTTAATGCGTAGAGACAAAAAGCTTAAAAAAAGGCAGGAAAATAGGCTGAAAAACTTAAATATGATAAAAAAAGTATCTGTTTTCTTTCTAGTATTTTTCTTCGTAGTAGGCTTAGTAGCAGTAGATGAGGCCTATTCTGAAGTCATGGGGACGACAGGCCAGTTGAGTTTACAGATAAGGAGACTGGATCAGAATCAGGTAATGTTTTCATTATTTGGTAAAGAATCGATAGTAAATGTAACCGAAGTAGAGGAAAAAATTAATGATATACAAACTAGCGCATATATTTTTTTAGAGGACCTGACTGGGAGTATAAGAACTTTTCTAGGTTTTGAAGAGTGGCCTAGAGAGGATATACCTTTTGCATCTAAAACATTGTAAATATTTATATAATTATGCTACAATAAATAGGCCGTATAGGCCTATTTTGATTTTATAGGATCTTTTCTAGGAGGAGACATGAATATATATCAAAACAATATTAGAAATTTCAGTATTATAGCTCATATCGATCATGGAAAATCAACTCTTGCTGATAGATTGCTTGAAAAGACAGGCTTAATTAGCGATAGAGAAATGAAAGAACAATTTCTTGATAATATGGCTATTGAAAGGGAAAGAGGAATTACTATCAAGCTACAGACCACACGTCTACTCTACAAGGCTAAAGATGGTAATGATTACATCCTAAACCTAATAGATACACCCGGTCATGTTGACTTTACTTATGAAGTATCTAGGAGTCTTGCAGCATGCGAAGGTGCAATATTAGTTGTTGATGCGACACAGGGTGTTGAGGCGCAAACCCTTGCTAATGTTTACTTAGCACTTGATGAGGATCTTGAAATATTACCTGTTATCAATAAGATTGATCTGGCTAGTGCCGACCCTGAAAAAGTTAAAGCGGAAATAGAAGAAGTTATAGGTATTGATGCAAGTGATGCACCTTTAATTTCTGCAAAGGAAGGAATCAATATTGAAGATGTATTAGAGGCAGTAGTTACAAAAGTACCTGCTCCTAACGGCGATCCTGACGGAAAATTGAAAGCCCTAATATTTGATTCATACTACGATAACTACAAAGGCGTAGTAATTTATACCCGTATTTTTGATGGAAAGCTTAAAAAGGGCGATGAAATCTATCTAATGAATACTGGTAAGAAATATGAAGTGGACGAAGTAGGCTATTTTTCACCTGGACATGTTCCCGTTGAAGAACTAAAAACTGGAGATGTAGGCTATATTTGCGCAGGCATTAAACAAGTAGCAGATGCTAGAGTCGGTGATACCATAACTCTGTATGATGATCCTACAGAAGAAGCTTTACCTGGTTATAAAAAGATGCAGTCTATGGTTTTCTGCGGTATTTATCCCGCAGAAGGAGAGAAATATGAAAACGTACAGGATGCATTAGAGAAGTTGCATGTAAATGATGCGGCCTTTGTATTCGAAAAAGAAACCTCGACAGCTTTGGGATTCGGTTTTAGATGCGGCTTTCTAGGACTGTTGCACATGGAGATAATAGTTGAACGCCTAGAAAGAGAATTTGATCTTGCCATAATAACTACGTCTCCAAGCGTAACCTATAAAGTAGTAATGAATGATGGAAGGGAACTGCTGATCCAAAATCCTTCTGATCTGCCACCCCAGACTGAAATTCATCATATAGAAGAACCTGTAGTCAGTGCAAGGATTATGACTCCCAATGAATATGTGGGGAATATAATGGAACTATGCCAGGAGAGGCGAGGGATACTAAAGAACATGGAGTATATAACTGAAAATAGAGTTAACCTTCACTATGAAATGCCTCTAAATGAAGTTATCTATGACTTTTTTGATGCACTTAAATCAAAGACAAGGGGTTATGGATCATTGGATTATGAGATTTTGAGATACGAGAAGTCAAATCTTGTTAAGCTTGATATACTTTTGAACAAAGAGCTTGTTGACGCATTTTCAATGATAGTTCATGAATCTAAGGCTTACCAGAGAGGACGATTTGTCTGTGAAAAACTTAAAGAAATAATACCTAGGCATCAATTTGAAATACCCATACAAGCTGCTTTGGGACAGAAAATTATAGCTAGAGAGACTGTGAAAGCCTATCGTAAAGATGTGCTGGCAAAATGTTATGGAGGAGATATCTCCCGTAAAAAGAAATTATTAGAGAAACAAAAAGAAGGAAAGAAGAGAATGCGGCAGTTTGGAAATGTAGAAGTTCCACAGGAAGCTTTTACTGCTGTATTAAAATATGATGAAAACAAATAACTTAGGGCTATATATCCATATCCCCTTTTGTATTAAAAAATGTAAATATTGTGACTTCCTTTCCTTTAGCTGCTCCGATGAGGAGTTGCTATTGGCATATGTTGAGGCTTTAATTTCAGAAATTAATAGGCAGTCCCCAAAATATGCATATACTGTTGATAGCATCTTCATTGGTGGAGGGACTCCGACTTTAATCAGTGCAGAGTATATATGGAGTATACTAGATGAAATCTATCGGTCTTTTAAAGTGGATTCTGATGTTGAAAAAACAATAGAGTCTAATCCTAAGACACTTACAATAGACAAACTGAAAGCTTATAACCAGATGAGAATAAACAGGCTCAGCATAGGAGTGCAATCCCTTGATGATGATCTATTGAATCTCTTAGGAAGGGCTCACACAACAGAGGATTTCTATAGTAACTTTCATGATGCAAGAATTGTTGGATTTGATAATATTAATGTTGATTTAATTTTCTCTATACCAGGTCAGACTGTGCCAGTTTGGGTAAAAACCCTTAATAAAATCCTTGAATTAGATCCTGAACACATATCCTTTTACAGTCTACAGTTAGAAAAAGATACTGAGTTTTATAAAATGTACGAGGAAGGGAAGCTGGATTTAATAGATGAAGAAACAGACAGATTAATGTATCATAAAGCGTTAACCATGATGGAACAGAAAGGATATATCCATTACGAGATATCTAATGCATCAAAGCCGGGTTATGAATGTCGCCATAATTTAAAATACTGGTCTATGGAAAATTACCTAGGATTAGGTTTAGGAGCCCATTCCTACATCGATGGCTATCGCTTTGCCAATGTTGAAGATATCAAAAAATATATTGAAAGTACCGATCAGGTAGATTGGATTCATAAAAACAGTGAGAATGATGATATTACGGAATATATAATTACAGGCTTAAGGAAAATCGAAGGAATTTCACTTAAAGAATTTGAAAGAATATATAGAGTCAACCTTTATGAATTATATAAGGAAACCATAGACAAACATGTAAACAATGGTCTATTAGAGATAGATACAAAAGGTAGATTAAAACTAACGAAGTTAGGTGTAGATTTAGCTAATAAGGTGCTGGTGGATTTTGTGTGAGGGTAAAAAAATGAGAAAATATATCATGGCCTTGGATCAGGGGACTACAAGTTCTCGCTGTATACTTTTTGATAAGGATGGAGAGTCAGTTAGTCAGGCTCAAGTTGAGCACACACAAATATACCCTAACCCAGGTTGGGTAGAACACAACGCAGAAGAGATTCTAAGAAACCAAATCAGCGTCGCTAAGGAAGCAATTGAAAAGGGAGGAATTAATCCTCATGAAATTGCTGCAATAGGTATCACAAATCAGCGGGAAACAACAGTTATTTGGGAGAAAAATACAGGAAGGCCGATTTACAATGCTATAGTTTGGCAGTGTAGGAGAACTGCCGATTACTGCGAACAGTTAAAAAGTAAGCCCATCTCTAAGGTAATTAAAGATAGAACAGGACTCTATGTCGACCCATATTTCTCAGCGACAAAAATTAAATGGATTTTGGACAATGTTGAAGGCGCTAGGGAGAAAGCGGAAAAAGGTGAGTTGTTATTTGGAACCATCGATAGCTGGCTTATCTGGAAGCTGACTAAAGGAAAAGTACATGTAACGGATTATACAAATGCATCTAGAACCATGCTTTTTGATATAAAGAAACTAGAATGGTATGAAGAGATATTAAAGGAATTAAATATTCCCAAATCAATATTGCCTCAGGTAAAGCAATCCAGTGAGGTTTACGGTTACACCGATCCTTCAATATTTGGTGCAGAAATACCCATTGCCGCAATTGCAGGGGATCAGCAGGCAGGTTTTTTCGGTCATAGGTGTTTTGAACCGGGAACAGTTAAGAATACATACGGCACAGGCGGATTTCTGCTCATGAATACTGGAGAAAAGCCTGTTTCATCTAATAATGGTCTATTAACTACAATAGCATGGGGAATAGATAATAGGGTCTATTATGCATTAGAAGGCTCAATTTTTGTTGCAGGGGCTGCAATACAATGGTTAAGAGATGAACTTAAGATCTTAAATAAATCTAGTGAATCTGAAGAAATGGCAAAGAGTGTTACAAGTACAAATGGTACCTATTTCGTACCAGCTTTTGTGGGATTAGGAGCCCCTTACTGGGATTCTTATGCGAGAGGTACTATAGTAGGTATAACAAGGGGTACCAATAGAAATCATCTGGTACGTGCCGCTTTGGAATCAATTGCATATCAGACTTATGATGTACTAAAAGCAATGGAAGAGGACTCAGATATTGCTTTATCTTCTTTAAAGGTAGATGGCGGCGCTTCGCAAAATGAGTTTTTAGTGCAATTTCAGGCAGATATTATAGGCAAGACTGTGGAACAGTCTTCTTATAGTGAAATCACTGCTTTAGGAGTGGCATACCTGGCTGGATTAGCCGTAGGATATTGGGATAGTATCAATGACATTAAAGGTAGAAAAACAAAATTATTTGAACCTAATATGGATGATAAAACACGAGATGAATTGCTTAAAGGATGGCATAGGGCGGTTAAAGCGTCTAGATTTATAGATTAAATTTCATTTTAACAAATGTGGATATCAACTCTACTGTGCCGTCAATTCCTAAGATGCTGCTGTTGATAGATAGGTGATAGTTATCAACTTCTCCCCATCCACCATCGGAATAGTAGTTATAGTAGTTGGCTCTTTCTTTATCTTTTTTTATCATGATTTCTTTTGCTTCGGATTCTGGTATATTAAAGCGGGCTGCTATTCTTTTGATCTTATCTTCTATATCTGCATGGATAAAAATGCTGACTAGACCTGGATGATTCTTAAGTATGCGATCTGCACACCGGCCAACAATTACACATGATTCTTCTTGAGCAACTTTTTTAATAATATCAGACTGAATAAAAAACAACCTGTCGTTCATAGGAATATCATTGTAAGTAGCAGGTCGTACATAGCTAGCTGTGCCCATAGCTAAAGAAGTCCAAAAATGGCTTGTACGCTTTTCATCTACTTCTTCAAATAGGTCAAAATTAATACCACTTTCTTTAGCGGCTAGGGTAAGAATTTCTTTGTCAAAGAATTTAAAACTAAACTTTTCAGACAGTTTTTTACCAATGATTCGTCCTCCACTGCCGTACTGTCTTCCGATAGTTACAATAATATTATTTTCCATAACGAAGATCCTCCAATTATATTTTCTGAGAAAAAAGGTATAATGTCAATGGAAATATTTCTTAAAACTGTTGACATAAAAGCATATAGGTGGTAAATTAATACTGGAGTTAGCACTCACCTTGATAGAGTGCTAACAAAAAGAGGTGATGGTATGGAATTAAGTGAAAGAAAACTTAAAATTCTACATGCGATTGTATTAGACTTTATTTCTACTGCAGAACCAGTAGGTTCGCGGACCTTATCAAGAAAATACAATCTAGGAATCAGTCCGGCAACTATTAGAAATGAGATGGCGGATCTAGAGGAGATGGGTTATCTTACACATCCTTACACATCGGCTGGTAGAGTCCCATCTGCCAAAGCGTATCGCCTATATGTTAATAACTTGATGGAGCGATATGAGCTAAAAGATAACGAGAAAAGAATCATTAGACAGAAATTGTATAAAAATTTAACCGAGCTTGATAAAACTATTGAACGCGCGGCTAATATACTTTCGGAGTTGACGAACCTAACATCATTTGCACTTTCACCCAAGCAAGATGAAGATATATTGAAGTATATAAACATACTTCCTCTAGGTGGTAATACTGTATTGTTGATGATAGTTGCAGAAAGCGGAAAAGTATCCAATACAGTGTTGAATTTAAGGGTTCCTTTTACAGAGGAAAGGCTTTCATTGATGTCTAAGGTAATGACTTACAACTATAGAGGGAAGAGACTGAGCGACATTCTAAAAATGGACATTATTAAAAAATTTGAGACTGACATCGAAGCATTGAGCAAACTTGCAGAAAGTATTATGCCGAACTTCCTAAGTACTTTGGAAGATATGCTTAATGTAGAGCTTTATATGGATGGGTTCACAAACATATTTGATATTCCAGAGTACAACGATATCGAAAAGGCGAAGCTATTCTTAGAACTGCTCAATGAAAAGAAAAGTCTCACTGAAGTATTGTTGAATCGTGATAGTGGTGTAATTATCACTATTGGCGATGAACATTCAGAAGAGCTAATGAAGGAATGTAGCCTCATCACAGCTAGCTATAGAGTTGATGGCAAGTTTGTAGGTAAACTTGGTGTTATAGGTCCTACTAGGATGAGGTATGCTGAAGTCACTTCCGTGATTGAATATTTGACGGAAAATTTAAGCAATGCGTTTCGACTGACTGAAGGAGGAGAAAATGAAGAATAAGAATAAGGAAGAGTTGAATAATGAAACTTTAAATGATGTTGACGAGGGTATAACAGAAGAAGGAGCCAAGGATAATAAACAAAGGGAATCAGAAGCAGAGACTGAAGAGGAAGTAGTCGAAGATGTAAAGGAAGAAGAGAAGACATCTGAAGAAGAAGGGGAAACAAAAGGAGAGGCCTCCGAAGAAGAGGATGAAGAATTACAAGCCAAGTATTTGAGATTGGCCGCAGATTTTCAGAATTATAAAAAAAGAGTAGAAAAAGAAAAAAGTGATATATACTCTTTTGCCAATGAAAAATTAATTACTGAACTCCTTGATGTTATAGATAACTTCGAGCGAGCATTAGAAGTTGAAAGTGAAGATAAGGGCATGCTCAATGGAATAAAATTGGTTTACAAACAATTTAAAGGGGTATTAGAAAAAAACGGATTGGAAGATATTAAGGCAGAAGGCGAGCCTTTCGATCCAAATTTCCATCATGCCGTGATGACTGAGAAGGTTGATTCTCATGAATCAGGGTATGTTATTGAAGTTTTTCAAAAGGGGTATTTACTTAATAAGAAAGTTATACGACCAGCAATGGTTAAAGTTGCTGAATAATTATTATGCCAATGTGACTAATTTAATCAAATAGGAGGAATGAAATGGGAAAAGTTATTGGTATTGACTTAGGGACAACAAACTCATGTGTTGCGGTTCTCGAAGGCGGAGATCCAATTGTTATTACAAACGCAGAAGGAAATAGAACAACACCTTCTATAGTGGGTTTTGCTAAAAACGGTGAAAGATTAGTTGGAGAAACTGCAAAACGCCAAGCTATAACAAATCCGCTGAGAACGATCACATCAATTAAAAGACATATGGGAACCGATTATAAAGTTGAAATTGATGGGAAGACGTACGCTCCCCAGGATATATCTGCTATGATTTTATCGAAATTGAAGGCTGATGCGGAAGCTTACTTAGGCGAAAAAGTAACAGAAGCAGTAATTACTGTACCTGCATACTTTACTGATAGCCAGAAGCAAGCAACTAAAGACGCTGGGAAAATTGCAGGCCTTGATGTTAAGAGAATAATCAATGAGCCAACTGCTGCAGCATTAGCCTATGGTTTAGATAAAGAAACAGGTAATCATAAGATACTTGTATATGACCTTGGTGGGGGTACATTTGACGTATCTATTCTTGAATTAGGAGACGGTGTATTTGAGGTACTTGCTACCAGTGGAAATAACAAGCTAGGTGGAGATGACTTTGATGAGGCTTTGATGAACTTTATAGCAGACAGCTTTGCAAAGGAACATGGTATCGATTTAAGACAAGATAAGATGGCTTTGCAGAGATTGAAAGAGGCTTCAGAAAAAGCTAAGAAAGAACTATCTTCATCTCAAACAACAAATATAAATCTGCCCTTTATCACTGTAGGCGAAGACGGTCCTCTTCATCTAAATATGGATATTACTAGGGCTAAGTTTGAACAACTTACAGAACATCTAGTTGAAAAAACTATCGAGCCAATGAGAAGGGCGATTTCCGACGCAGGTATATCTACTAGCGATATAGAAAAGGTAATCCTAGTAGGTGGCTCAACAAGAATACCTGCAGTTCAAGAAGCAGTAAAAAGAGTTACTGGCAAAGAGCCATTTAAGGGGATAAATCCTGATGAATGTGTAGCAATCGGAGCTGCTATTCAGGCTGGAGTTTTAACTGGTGAGGTTACGGATATTCTACTGTTAGACGTAACACCTCTATCCTTGTCAATTGAAACTTTAGGTGGAGTTGCAACTAAATTAATAGAAAGAAACACGACTATACCTACAAGGAAGAGCCAGATCTTTACTACTGCTGCTGACAATCAAACTGCTGTAGATATCCACGTAATGCAAGGCGAAAGAGAGATGGCAGCAGGAAATATTACCTTAGGAAGATTCCAGCTTACCGGAATTCCACCTGCTCCACGGGGTGTACCACAGATAGAAGTAACATTTGACATCGACGCTAACGGTATTGTAAATGTAAGCGCAAAGGATTTGGGTACAGGCAGGGAGCAAAAGATAACCATTACTTCTTCTAATAAACTGTCAGAAGAAGAAATTCAACAGAAGATCAAGGAAGCAGAGCAGTTTGCGGAAGAAGACAGAAGAAGAAAAGAAGAAGTTGAAGTTAAGAACAAAGCAGAGTCTCTAGTTTATGAAACGGAAAAGGCTCTTAAAGAAATAGGAACAAATATCAGTGACGATGAAAAGAATGAAATAGAAAACGCTAAGGAAGACCTAAAGAATGCTTTAGAGGCAGGCAATATAGACGAAATCAAGGCTAAGACCGAAATTTTAACTGAAACATTCCATAAACTTGCTGCGAAACTTTATCAACAAACTAGCCAGGGAGGCTATGATCCAAATAGCACAACCGGCGGTTTTGGGGGAGATGCTGAAAGAAGTAGCAGTGATTCATCGACCGACGATGATAATGTAGTAGATGCCGATTACGAAGTCGTTGATGATGATAAATAGGACATAAGAAAGTCGTTTTAAAAGCTAAAGGAGGTCGTGTTAAAATAATTCCAATAATTTTCTAACACGACCTCGAGTACTTAACATATATTATTACAAATATTTTATGGGGGATAAAAAGTATATGGCAGAAAAGAAACGAGACTACTATGAAATACTCGGCATAAGCAAAGGTGCCTCTCAGGATGAGATCAAATCAGCTTTTAGAAAAAAAGCTATGGAGTATCATCCTGACAGAAATCCCGGTGATAAGACTGCGGAAGCAAAATTTAAGGAAGTAAACGAAGCATATGAGGTTTTATCCGACCCCCAGAAAAAGGAGAGATATGATAGATTTGGCCATGCTGGGGTAGATCCTAATGCCGGTTTTGGTGGTGCCGGCTTTGGAGGTGGCTTCGGCGGTGGCTTTGAAGATATATTCGGTGATTTATTCGGCAGCATGTTTGGTGGTGGATTCGGTGGTTTTAGTCAATCAAGAAGAAACGCACCCCAAAAAGGCGCAGATATACAGAAGAATCTAAGGATCACATTTGAGGAAGCTGCCTTTGGAGCAAAGAAAAACATAGTTTTAAATAAATTGACACCATGTGATGAATGTGGTGGTACAGGCGCTGCTAAGGGTGCAGCAAAAGTAACCTGCCCAAACTGCGATGGAACAGGGGAGGTAAGGAGCACACAGAGAACACCTTTTGGACAGTTTACTAATATCCAGACATGTAGCAAGTGCGGAGGAACAGGTCAAGTAATAGATATTCCATGTTCTAAATGTAGTGGTAGTGGAACTATACGCAAGAAGGTAACAATAAGTGTAGACATACCTGCTGGAGTCGATAACGATTCCTTTATTTCCTTAAAAGGTCAAGGGGAACCGGGTAAAAATGGCGGTCCAAATGGTGACCTCTACGTTGTTATTTCAGTTGAACCGCACAAATTGTTCAAACGAAAGGGCAGCGATTTATGGTTAGAAATGCCGATTACTTTCGATCAGGCAGCACTGGGTGCAGAGTTAATTGTACCGACCCTGAAAGAAAAGGTGAGCTACAAAATACCTGAAGGAACCCAACCTGGCACTGTTTTCAGGTTGAAAGGTAAGGGAATTAAGCAGTTAAAATCAACAAGACATGGTGACCTATATGTCAAAGTAACTCTAGAAGTGCCTACTAAATTAAATGGTAAGCAGAAGAAATTAATAAAAGAATTAGGTGAATCATTAGATAAGAGCTCATATACCAAACATAAAGGATTTACAGATACAGTGAGAGAGCTATTTAAGTGAAGTTAAAGGGACAAGAGTCAAAATTGGCACTTGCCCCTTTTTTGATAAAGTTTTAATATATAAGCTAGAAGGAGGAATCGTTTATGACAAAACTAAAAGGAGCATGTTTAATAGGGCAGTCAGGAGGACCAACTTCTGTAATCAATTCGAGTGTCCTTGGCTGCGTAGAAGCTGCTTTGGAATCTGAATACATAACTAAAGTATATGGAGCGGCACATGGTATAAAAGGAGTATTAAATGATGAATTATATGATTTAACACTAGAAGATCCAGAGGAACTTAAATTGTTGAAATATACACCGTCGGCTGCTTTGGGAAGCTGTAGATATAAATTGACTGACCCTGATAGCGACGATACGGATTACAAGAGATTTTTAGAGATTTTAAAAAAATATGATATCAGGTATTTCTTCTACATTGGTGGCAATGACTCAATGGATACCTGTAATAAAATTAGTAAATTCCTATCTGACAACGATTATGAATACAGAGTGATCGGTATACCTAAGACCATAGATAATGACCTGGCGGAAACAGATCATTGCCCGGGTTATGGAAGCGCAGCTAAATATGTTGCAACCACTTTTATGGAAGTCTATAGGGATGCAACTGTATACGATAGGGGTTCAATCACTGTATTAGAAGTAATGGGTAGAAATGCAGGATGGTTAACAGCAGCATCCGCTTTAGCTAAATACAATGGAACGGGACCCGACCTAATTTATTTACCGGAAGTACCTTTTGACCTTGATAAATTTGTAGCTGATGTTGAGAAAGTCTATAAAGAAAAAGGTTATGTAATTGTAGCAGTCTCAGAAGGCGTTAGAGATAATGAAGGAAAATATATTTCTTCATACTTTACCGATATGGCTAAGAAAAAAGATGCATTTGGCCATGCTCAAATGGGAGGATTAGCAGCAGGATTAGCAGATTATGCCAACCAAAAGTTAAATGCAAAGATTAGGGGTATAGAACTTAGCCTTCTTCAACGCTGTGCTGCGCATCTTGCTTCTAAAACAGACATTGAAGAAGCATATATGGCAGGAAAGGCTGCATTAGAAGCTGCCGTTGAAGGCCAGACAGCTAAAATGGTTGCATTTAAGAGAGAAGAAGGTACAGAATATATCTGTAAGACTGTTATGGTAGATCTTTCAGATGTTGCAAATGTTGAGAAGACAGTGCCAAGAGAATGGATTAACGAAGAAGGAAATGATGTTTTGCAACCTTTTATTGACTATGCTTTACCACTTGTACAAGGTGAAACAGAATTAAAATATGAGAATGGTCTTCCTAGGTTCGCTAGGCTAAAGAAGATCAAGGCAAAAGCATAATTTGTTATATCCTTTGTTTTTTAAATGATAGGAGGAAATAGTATGGCATTAGTAACTACTAAAGATATGTTTGCTAAGGCAATTAAAAGCGATTATGCAGTAGGTGCATTTAATGTAAACAATATGGAGATTATCCAGGGGATAGTTGATGCTGCAGTAGAAGAAAACGCTCCATTGATCTTGCAGGTTTCTGCAGGAGCAAGAAAATATGCAAAGCCAGTATATCTAATGAAATTAGTAGAAGCTGCAATTGAAGACACAGGCCTTGACATTGCACTGCATCTAGACCATGGTGAAGATTTTGAGATATGTAAGAAATGTGTAGATGACGGATTCACTTCCGTTATGATAGATGGATCAAGACTTCCATTAAAAGAAAATATTGAGCTTACTAAGAGGGTAGTCGATTATGCTCATTCAAAGGGAGTAGTTGTAGAAGCTGAACTTGGGAGACTAGCAGGAGTAGAGGACAATGTAAGTGTAGATGAAAGGTCAGCTACTTTTACAGATCCGGAAGAAGCCGCAGAGTTTGTTGAAAAGACAGGTGTAGATTCACTTGCGATAGCTATAGGTACAAGCCACGGAGCATATAAGTTCAAAGGTGATCCATACTTAGATTTTGAAAGACTTGAAAAAATTCAAGAATTAATTCCTGATACTCCTTTGGTACTTCACGGAGCTTCCACAGTACTACCTGAATTCGTTGAAAGATGCAACAACTACGGAGGAAAAATCGCTGGAGCCCAAGGTGTACCTGAGGAAATGCTTCGCAAGGCAACCAAGTATAATATATGCAAGATAAATATTGATACAGATTTAAGACTTGCTATGACTGCAGAGGTTAGACGCTACTTAGCAGAGAATCCATCGGAATTTGACCCAAGAAAATACCTTGGACCTGCTAGAGAAGCAATAAAAGCCATGGTACAGCATAAAATCAAGAATGTACTTAATGCTAGCGGTAAAAGATAATTTAATATATCCTAGAGATACTATGTGGAATTACATAGTATCTTTTTTTTAGGCCTAGTAATCCAAAACCTGTGTTACAGTTCCAAAACTGTATCCAAGTTCTTTTAAACGTGCTATTAGCTCTGGCAGTGCATCAGCTGTTTGGGACACAGATTGGTGCATTAGTATAATAGCTCCTGGCTCAATATTATCAACTACGCGGGAAATAATCTGATCTGGTCCTGGATATTTCCAGTCTATTGAATCAATTGTCCACATTATTGTAAGGTAGCCAAGGGATGCTAAGGCATTTAAAAAGGCCTGATTGTATTCACCATATGGAGGCCGGAACAAATATGGATCAGTACCAGCAATATTTTTAATTAGTGCTTCTGTTCGTATTACCTGGCTATCAACTTCTGGTAGTGTGATTTGAGACATATGAGGGTGTGTATAACTATGATTTCCAATCTCATGCCCGTCAGCTGCTATAGCCCTAACTAAGTCAGGGAAGTTATAAAGCCAAATACCAGATAGGAAAAAGGTCGCCTTAATATTATTATTTCGTAATATTTCCAATATTCTATAGGTCTGGTTATCACCATAAGTTGCATCGAAGGTAAGTGCAACCATCTTTTTAGATGGGTTGCCTTTGTATATAGCGACAGCATTTTCAGGGATGGTTATAATAATCTCATTTCCGGGTATCAAATTAAAAGGATCTAAGCCAGGGTTTGCATCTAAAATTGACTGGATTGATGTCCCAAATCTTCTTGCTATTCGACTAATAGTATCATTCGGTAAAATAGTATATCTTATAATTCCCGGTTCAATAGGCTGAAATGGGTTCACTGCTTCTTTTGGAAGTACAATCTTCATACCTGGATATATTAATGACGGGTTGGCTATATCATTTATCTCTAAGATACTATCAATACTGACCCCAAATAGGAGTGAAATAATGTATAGGGTATCGCCAGGCTGAACGGTATAAATAATACTTCCCGGCGGACTTTCTATATCTTCTTCTTCAACAGGTATTAAGATGGTGGAACCAGGGTATATCAAATTAGGATTAACAATATTGTTAACATCTGTAATTGCATCAACAGTGCTGCCATACATACGGGCAATTTCAAAAAGGTTATCAGCTGGCTGCACAGTATATATTAACAGTGACATAACAACCTCCATAATTTTTTAGTTTCTAATATAGTATTCGAATCTTAATGTAGGGGTGTATTTTTTTAAAGAAGCTGATATAATCTCTTTTGATAAATTAAGAAAAAGAGGGATTGAATGAATTATATTGAAGTAAAGTTATTCTGCAAAGAAGAAGATTTGGAATTAATTACTTTAAAGCTAGAGAGTTACGGTATTTACGGTTCGGTGGTAGAACAACAAAGTACAGTTGATAATTTTTTAAATAAGAAAAATGAATACGATTGGGACTATGTTGACGAGAGTTTACTGACATTAAAAGATATTAACACTAACCTCACATTTTATTTAGATGATACTGCTGAAGGTATAGATCTATTAGACAATATACTGCAGGATTTAGCTGAACTTGATATCGAAAAGGTTGAAATAAAGAGTTTATGCGATGATGAATGGAAGGATAACTGGAAGCAACATTTTAAGCCTATTAAAGCCACGGACTATATTACGATTAAACCTTCCTGGGTTGAGTATAATAAGGGGAGCGAGGATGAAATAGTTATTGAGTTTGATCCCGGGATGGCTTTTGGAACAGGTACACATCCCACTACTTATTTAACAATAAAATTGTTGGAAAAATATATTAACGAAAACAGGAAAAGGATTTTAGATATAGGGACAGGCTCAGGTATACTATCTATTGTTTCAGCCTATTTGGGAGCACAAGAAGTTCTTGGGATCGATATAGATCCGGTAGCGGTTAAAGTGGCAAAACAAAACGTTATTGACAATAATCTTGAGAGTATAATTAGAATTGAAGAAAGAGATATTAAAAAAGGACTTGATTATAATGCAGATATAATCCTAGCAAACCTTATAGCCGAGCTTGTAGTAGAACTTTCGGGAAGTATTAGCAAAAATATTAATAAAAACGGCATATTTATTTCGTCAGGAATATTAATCGAGAAAGAAGACTATGTAAGATCTTCACTAGAAAAAAACGGTTTTAAGGTATTAGAAGTGTTAAGAGAAGATGAATGGTGTGCAATTGCTGCTTGTTTAGGTAATGGAAATGAATAGGTTTTTTGTAGATAAGAGCGCTGTAAAGGAAAGTACTATTGAGATAAACGATAAGGAAGATATCAAACATATATCCAAAGTTTTACGACTTCGTGTGGGTGACAAGATAGAGATCTCAGATAGCAATGAATTTGAATATATTACTGAGATTCTGTCAATTGATCCATCCCTTATTAAAGTCAAGATTTTGGACAAGCAAAGGTTTGCTAGGGAACCTGAGCTGAAGGTGAGCCTATTCCAAAGCATACCGAAAGGCTCTAGATGGAAGAAATAATTCAAAAGACAGTAGAATTGGGTGTATATGAAATAACGCCGGTTTTTACTGACCGAACCATAGTAATAGAAAATGAGAAGTTCAACAAGAAGATAGAGCGCTGGAGGAAAGTTTCATCGGAAGCTGTCAAACAGTGAAAACGAGGCATTGTTCCAAAAGTACATAAGAATAAAACATTTCTAGAGATGCTGGATCTTTTAGATAATTTTGACTTAGTGCTTATACCTTACGAAGACGAAGAGAAAACTACATTCAAAGACGTTTTACTAACTAATAAACCTAGTACTGTAGCTTTAATAATAGGCCCTGAAGGCGGTTTTTCTGAAAAGGAAGTGAGGAGTGTTATAGAGCGTGGAGGAAAAGCAGTGTCGCTAGGAAAGACTATCCTTCGTACAGAGACTGCAGGACCTGCAGCACTTGCAATGTTAATGTATCAATATGAATTATAGATAGGAAGATGTTATGAAGATAGCTTTTTACACCCTTGGGTGCAAGGTTAATCAATATGAAACACAAGCACTTAAAGAGAAGTTTCTAAAAAGAGGATATGAAATTGTTGAAGAAGATGAGTACGCAGATATTTATGTTATAAATACCTGCACCGTTACTGCCTTGGCTGATCGCAAGTCAAGGCAATATATCAGGAGAATGAAAAAGATGAATCCAGACAGCATTATGGCTGTAATAGGCTGCTATGCACAAGTAAATCCTGATGAGGCCAGTTCAATAGATGGTGTAAACATTGTTGTAGGTACAAATGAGAAGAACAATTTACCTGATTATATTGAAGACTATTTAAAAGAGAATAGACGAATTACACAGATATTAGATTACGATGAGCTAACTTTATATGATGAATCTGGCAGCATTACTTCAATGGATTCAAGAACAAGAGCATATATCAAAGTTCAGGAAGGATGCAACCAATTTTGTTCCTATTGCATAATTCCATATGCCAGAGGTAATGTCAGAAGCAGATCAAAGGAGGAAATATTAAAAGAAGCTAAACATTTAGTATCCAAGGGCTTTAAAGAATTAGTTGTAACAGGGATAAATACTGCTCTTTATGGTATTGAAGATAACAATTTGGGTATAGAGGATATTATAATAAGTTTAAATGAGATACCTGGTGATTTCAGGATAAGGTTGGGGTCTTTAGAGCCAACTGTTATCAATGCTTCTTATGTGAGTAAGCTATTGAAATACGAGAAACTCTGTCCCCATTTACACCTTTCGCTACAGAGCGGAAGCGATAGGATACTTAAAAAAATGAATCGAAACTATGATATTAAAGCTTATAAAGAAATAATAAAAGTGTTGAGGGAGCACGACAAGTGTTACGGAATCACGACAGATATAATCGTTGGATTTCCTGGCGAGACTGAAGAGGACTTTCAAGCTAGCGTAAAAATCGTAGAAGAAGTAGGTTTCAATAAGGTTCATGTATTCCAGTATTCGAAACGTCAAGGCACTAAAGCTGCTGAGATGAAGGACCAGATTCCTTCGAATGTAAAAAAAAGAAGGAGTGCAGAACTTATTAGAGTATCTGAAATCACATCGGAAAAAATGATTGAAGCAAATTTGGGTTCGAAAAGGAAGGTCTTGTTTGAAGAATATGATGAAGTCACTGGATTAGTCAGCGGCTTTTCAGATAACTATATCAAGGTTTATTGTGAAGCAACACAAGATTTAGCCAATAAATTATTAAACCAGTTTGCTGATGTAAAATTTATTGAAAAGTATAAAGAAGGAGTATTAGGAACAATATGAGAAGATTACTAGTAACTATTTTACTATTAGTTTTACTTGCTGGATGTAACTCCCAATCAGGCGAGGACTTAAATGGGAATGAAACTGAATTGGTCGAATATAATTTTCCTGAAGAAAATGAAACTAATCCGGGGCTTAATAATTTTGCTACTTTAGATCTATATGCAAATGTAGTTGATCAAAATATATTTAGAAATCATGAACTAAATATGCTCAATGTTTGGGGTACATTTTGCAGCCCCTGTATTAATGAAATGCCCGACTTAGGGGAGATTTACAGGGAGTATGAACCTTTAGGAGTTAATATAGTAGGTATTGTAGTTGACGTACAAAAGGGCGACGGTACGGTAGATTATGATATGCTTAAAAAGGCTCAGGATATCGTTGAGTATACAGGAGCTAATTACTCGCATCTTCTTTATTCGGACAACCTTATCACAAGTTTTCTATCTGAAGTACAATATATTCCTCACACTGTTTTCGTAGATAGTGAAGGAAAAATTGTAAGCGAAGTTTATGTTGGAAGCAGGAGCAAGGAAGAATGGACAGAAATAATAGACTCAATGCGCTGATCCCATTTGTTTTGTTATTTATGGGAATTGTCTTCATGGCAATAGGGGTTGCCCGGGGGGAAGCCTTTTTAGTGTTTAGCAAGGCTATTAGAGTTTGCTTGGAGTGTATAGGCA
>JAAYHT010000101.1 GCA_012735285.1 Clostridiales bacterium
ATCGAGGTTTCAAAGGATGAGGATGAACAAATTTACATAGTTGTTCACTCAGGTAGCCGCCATCTGGGAAAAGAAGTTGCAACCCTTTATCAGAATATGGGTTCAAAACGCCTTAAAAATATACCCAAATCTTTAGCATAATATCGAAGGTAAGGAATTTAAGGACTATATCCATGATATGAATTAAGTTCAGCAATTTGCTGAACTAAATCGGAAGGCCATAATGGATGAAATAATCAGAGGAATGGATCTCACGGTTGTTGAGCAGTTTACAACTATCCATAACTATATTGATACCGATTCAATGATTTTAAGAAAAGGTGCTGTTTCTGCTAAAAAGGGAGAGAAGCTTCTAATCCCCATCAACATGCGAGACGGCAGTCTGATATGTATCGGGAAGGGTAATAGGGACTGGAACTATTCTGCTCCCCATGGTGCTGGCCGAATTATGAGCAGAAGGGAAGCCCGCAGTTCCTTTACCGTGAATGAATTTAAAAAAGAGATGGAAGGAATATTCACAACTTCGGTTAATAAAAGCACCCTTGACGAGTGCCCTATGGCTTACAAAGATATGAACGAAATACTGGATAATATAACTCCTACAGCAGATGTGGTTAACATTATTAAACCCATTTACAATTTCAAAGCCGCTGAATAAGAAAATGAAGATGCTCTATAAAAGCATAGAGTATCTTCATTTTTATTTACATACCTCGCTTATCCAGGCTAGGTAAGGAGGATACCCATCCTCTATGGGTAAAAGAATTATTTCCGGTACCTCATATGAATGATTTTTGCATATAGTATTTTTTATCTCTTCAAATAATTCTTTTTTAGTTTTTATTAAAAGCAATATTTCAGGGTCTCTACAAACTTCACCTTTCCAGATGTAGTGGCTATCGATCTTTATTGTCTGTATACATGCAGCAAGTTTTTCATCCAGCAAAGCATCTATAATGGTTTTCGCTTCATCCATACTAGCGCAAGTTGTCATTACCACACCATATTTTTCCACCATCAATATCACCTTTCCAATTAAATAGGGAATGGACGGATTAGCCGTCCCTGTAATATTTTATCCATTCAGAAGTTCTTAGTCTGATACTTTGGTTACAACTCCTGCTCCAACTGTTCTTCCACCTTCTCTGATAGCAAATCTTAATCCTTCTTCTATCGCGATAGGTGTTATCAACTCTATTTCCATCTGGATATTGTCACCAGGCATACACATCTCTACGCCTTCTGGCAGGGTAATGTTTCCTGTTACGTCTGTTGTTCTAAAGTAAAATTGTGGTCTGTATCCGTTAAAGAATGGGGTATGTCTTCCACCTTCTTCTTTCTTCAGTACGTATACCTCTGCTGAAAACTTGGTATGAGGATGAATACTTCCGGGTTTAGCTAGTACTTGACCTCTCTGGATCTCTGTCCTCTGTACTCCACGAAGTAGTGCTCCAATGTTGTCTCCAGCTTCCGCCTGGTCTAGTAGCTTACGGAACATCTCTACCCCTGTTACTACTACCTTCCTCTTCTCGTCTGTCAATCCTACAATCTCTACTTCGTCGGATACCTTAAGTACTCCTCTTTCTACTCTTCCTGTTGCTACTGTTCCACGTCCTGTTATTGAGAATACGTCTTCTACTGGCATCAAGAATGGTTTGTCAATTTCTCTTTCTGGCTCTGGTATATAGCTGTCTATTGCTTCAAATAGCTCTACTATCTTGTCTCCCCATTCACCATCAGGATTATTCAAAGCCTCTAGCGCTGATCCTCTTATTACAGGGGTGTCATCTCCTGGGAATTCATATTCGTCTAGTAGTTCTCTTACTTCCATCTCTACCAGGTCTAAGAGCTCTTCGTCGTCTACCATATCACATTTATTCAAAAATACTACAATGTAGGGTACTCCTACCTGTCTTGATAGCAAGATGTGCTCTCTTGTCTGGGGCATTGGACCGTCTGTAGCTGCTACTACTAATATTGCACCGTCCATCTGAGCAGCTCCGGTGATCATATTCTTTACATAGTCTGCGTGACCCGGACAGTCTACGTGTGCATAGTGTCTGTTTGGGGTCTCATATTCTACGTGGGATGTCGCTATCGTTATTCCTCTTTCTTTCTCTTCTGGTGCCTTGTCAATCTGATCAAAAGCTACTTCGTTTCCTAGTCCATACTTCTTATGCAAGGTCTTTGTTATAGCCGCTGTCAATGTGGTCTTTCCATGGTCTACGTGACCTATTGTACCAATATTGATATGTGGCTTACTTCTTTCAAATTTTGCTTTTGCCATTGTGGTTTTCCTCCTAAAAATGCATTTATAAGTGGTTAC
>JAAYHT010000013.1 GCA_012735285.1 Clostridiales bacterium
AAGGATGGGGCATTAATTATAGGATGCTAGGAAACTAGGATTTCTTGAGTAAAAGGATGTTATGGAAACGATTGTTGTGTAAGGTGATTCTATTGTATATCAATGACTAGAGTCGATATACAATAGAATTGCTATGAAACCAAATCTAGTCTTTATCATTCTATAGATATAAATGTATTGATACTTATTTGGGTATTGTTAATAGTTGGAGTATTTTGGGGATTTCATTCTGATTATGATTAGCCAAAAATAATCTATTTTGGCTTTATCGGCATAAAATAAAGACTAGTCATTGGTTTGAAGAAAAGAAAGAGCGAGAGGTATGAATAGCTCTTATTAGGTTAGGGAGGCTTGAATGTGAAAGTCGCTATATCATCTGTTGGAACAGGGAGAAGATTTATACGGCCTGAGCTTGTAATGAAACTTAAGGAATCTGGGTGCACGGTTTATAGAATTGGACAAAAGAGTAGTGATGAAATAAGTCCCGATTACGACAGGTACGGAGTTAAGTATATCCCTATATCATTAGAACGAAGTAATACCAACCCTTGGAAAGAATTAAAAGTGCTTTTGGAAGTAAGGAAAAATGTAAGAGCTATAGGATTAGATTCGATTATTATTTATGGAATCAAAACATTCCCAGCAGTGGTCATAGGGGCTAGGCTTGCTGGTGTGAAAAGAATTGTATGCATTGTTAACGGTTCGGGCCGCCTTTTTCGCCTTCAGGGGCCTCGCGGGTTTATAATCAAGTTATTATCTTATCCTGCGTTGATTTTGGCTTTTCTTTTAGCAGATCAAGTTTTCATTCAGAATAATGACGATCTTCAGATGATGAAACGAAAATGGTTATTGTGGAGAAAGAACTACGCTAATATTAATGGTTCGGGAGTAAACCTACAACGGTTTTCTTATACCAAGCTTCCAAAAGACATGATATTTACCATGATAAGCCGTTTGACTGGTTTAAAAGGAGTCAATGAATTCGTGCGTGCTGCTAATATAGTAAAAGAACGTTATCCCGAGACTCAGTTTCAATTAATCGGTCCGATTGACTCGGAACAGGGTGATGTAAAAATTGACGTTGATTTGCTTAATGCCGCTATCGAATCGAAAACTGTAAATTATGTCGGAAGAGTTGAAAACGTAAAACCATATTTGGATAGTTGTAGAGTGTTTGTTCTTCCCTCATACTATCCTGAAGGGATTCCGCGTTCAATTCTAGAAGCAATGTCTACTGGTAGACCGATCATCACTACAGATTCGCCAGGATGTCGTGAAACAGTTGAGGATGGGCGAAATGGATTTCTTGTTCCTCCGAGAGATCATGAAAAGCTAGCTGAGAAGATGATATGGATGATTGAGAATGATTTAGAAGTAGAAAAAATGGCGATTTATAGCAGACAGTTGTGCGAAGAGAAATTTGACATTAATAGTATTAATGACAAGATAGTCCAATCAGTTATTAGATAAAGAGGTGTTCGCAAAATAGTTTGAAAGAGATAACATGGTTAAATCACTTAATGAGTGCAAATCCAAAAAGCGAAGTTCACTCGTAATCGGGTATCCTTTAGGCTTTGATCCTAAGACTACTGGGGGATAAAAATGGAGGTTATGATTTACTCAAATTCGAAAAATTGTACCAAAGTCAGACATCATTCTTTGCTTGACAAAACTGTTCTTTTATTATACTCGTCTTATTTAGTGCTTAAACCCTTCTATTTCTGGAGAAGTGGTTTGCCGCAGATATCAGATTTTGTTGTGCTAGCGATATTAATGGTTTTTCTTATTAA
>JAAYHT010000102.1 GCA_012735285.1 Clostridiales bacterium
CCACATTGTATACCCTTACCGTGTGGCCGGCCGGCGTTGTCGCATCCGTCAGCCCCACCGTAAACAGCTCCCTTTTGACTTTGAACACTTTCACTCCTTCGCGCAATAGAACTGTGGCATTTGACCCGTACGGCAGCGAAATCAAATAACGCAGCGGCTCCCGTTCTGCAAGGCCGAGAAGATATAGCGCAGTCTCGTGCGAAAATACTCCGGATGGGTACCGCGTTTGAATGACATGAAACTCATCATCCCAGTAATCGGCCGATTTGTATAATCCATTGGCTACCCGCTCAAGGCCATTCTTTCGCACATATTCGCCTAAATACGCCCTCGAAATTCCGGCTTGCACCGCGTCCGAAGTTCTTAAATATCCTTTGTTCTTTTTTACCAGAAGGTCAAGTCTATTTTTCTTACTCATGTTATCACTCACTACCTTACACTTACTCTCTAATTATGTACTATTAGAGAGTAAATATAAACTATTTTTGAAAAATTTTTGCGATTTCCGCAAATTTAGATATATGAACGTTTTATTTGTACCCGTTATCCACAGTACCGTCCGTATTCAGGTCCTGTCTTCGTATACCATTTCGTAAACACCAACGATTATGCCTCCTTTCACCAGAGTCTGTACTTTCGATTTCTGGTCGTCAGGGGTTACCATTCCCCAATCGCAGCCCAGATATCGGGGCATGGCCACAGCAATGTCATTATACGTACTCTTTGTAGTCATGTGGAAGGCAATGTGGGAGCTGCTCTTGTAGGCATTGAAAAATAGCCAATCATTATCGCCCTCTAACGGCGAAGTCAGGGTTTCAACTAATATAAAAACGCCTCAACCAATTGTTTAAAGGTTTAGGCGTTTTGTGTTATAAAATCTTATTTATCCTTTATCTAATTCTTCTTTATCCTCGGATATACATGTATTACTTTTGTCGGACAAACCTTTGAACATAGGGTGCAGTTTGTGCATTTTTCATAATCGATTACAGCATGGTTATCTATTACATGTATTGCATCAAACTTGCATTCCTTTACACAGCGATTGCAAGCTATACACCCTATATTGCAGATCTGTCTAGTATCCTTAGCTTTATCTATTGAACTGCATCCTACTACAACACGAGTCTTAGCAGGTACTATTTCTATCAAATTGTTGGGACAAGCCTTTGCACATAATCCGCATCCTATGCACTTTTCTCTATCTATTACAGCGATTGCGTTTTCAATCTTAATAGCATCATAATCACATACAGCTACACAGTCGCCAAATCCTAAGCAAGCCATTTCGCATTTCCCTCTACCCCTGTAGAACAATTTGCTTGCTTGACAGGTTGGATATCCTTGATAGTCCATTGAATAGCTTGTTCTATCTAAAGTTCCTGAGCATTTCATTATAGCTATTTTACTTGCAACTTCTTCAACTTCAAGACCTAGTATTTCACTTATATCTTTAACTACTTGGTTGCCTCCAGGTGTACATAAATTAGCTTTGGTATTTTCCCTATCTGCAGCAAGAGCATTTGCATAATCTTCACATCCTGCAAAACCGCAAGCTCCGCAATTAGCACCGGGTAAAATTTCTAATATTAAAGCTGCTGTTTCATCTGTTTCTACAGCCATAAATTTTGCTGCTACTGTCAAAATCACACCGGCAATAAGTCCGATGATAGCAACTAATATAACAGGTGTAACAAATTGCATGGTCTCATCCTCCCTTCTATCTTAAAGTCCTAGCAGGCCATCTATTACGCCTGCAAATCCCATGAATGATAGGGAGACGATAGAGGCCGCAATTAGTGTCGCGGGAATTCCTTTAAAAGCTGCAGGAAAATTATTGCTCTCAATTCTTTGTCTAACGCCTGCAAATAGTACCATGGCTAACAAGAAGCCTACTCCTGCGCCGAAAGAGTTTACTAAAGATTGTATAAAAGTATAGCTTTCGTCAATGTTTAAGATAGTAACACCCAATACAGCGCAGTTAGTTGTAATCAATGGTAGATAGACACCTAGGGATTTATATAAAGCGGGCATATTTTTCTTCAAAGTGGTTTCTACTAATTGAACCAAAGCCGCTATAACCAATATAAATACTATTGTCTGAAGATATTCAATTCCTAATGGAACCAGCAGCCCCATGTAAATAGGATAAGTAACTGCAGTGGATAATACCATAACGAAAATAACTGCTATACTCATCCCTACAGCTGAATCTAATTTTTTCGAAACGCCTAGAAAGGGGCATATTCCTAGAAACTTGACCAGTACAAAGTTGTTTACCAATATTGCACTGAATAGAATGATCACCATTTCTTTCATTATTCACATCCCCCTTCCTCGATCTTTGCGCAGGCTGCAGCTGTCGGGCAACCTTCGCAGCCCATTTCTTTCTTCTTAATGGCTCTGCCTTTTGTTATGTAGTTTATAAATGCTACCAGGCATCCAAATGTAAAGAATGCGCCTGGAGCCAGCATAAATATCGACATAGGCTCAATCAGGTTTGCTGTAAGGACTATTCCCATCCAAGCACCTGAACCTAATATCTCCCTTACTGATCCCATGATAAATAGGGCTAGTGTAAAGCCAAGACCCATTCCTAATCCGTCAAAAGCTGCATCTATTACTTTATTTTTATTAGCAAACATTTCAGCTCTACCCAAAATGATGCAGTTTACAACTATTAGGGGGATAAATAGGCCTAATGATTCGTTTACTTCTGGAGCATATGCCTGTAATAGGAATGATACCAGTGTCACGAATCCAGCGATAACTACAATGTAGCAAGGGATTCTTACCTTATCCGGTATAATATTCTTTAATATCGAAATTACTATATTCGAACATATTAAAACCGCCATTGTGGAAACTCCCATACCTAACCCGTTAATAGCTGTTGTCGTAACCGCCAGAGTAGGACATGTGCCTAAGAGCAAAACAAGTACGGGGTTTTCTTTTATTATCCCATTCTTCAGTAGATCAAGTTTATTCATCACTTAGCACCCCCTAGCTTTTCAAATTGCTCAAGCGCAGACTCAACCGCTCTAAATATTGCATTCGAGGATACCGTTGCTCCGGTTACTGCATCAATACCATCTTCATCTGTTGGATCAGATGATATCGATACTTTACCCTCGTATTGAGATAGATGCTCTACAGTCATTGCCTTTGTACCAAGACCCGGTGTTTCTTGATGGCTTGTAACCTTAACTCCCTGAATTTCACCGGAGCTATTAATTCCTACCATTACAGTCAAGTCACCACCAAATCCCTTGTCGACAGTGGTAAATACCATTCCGGATCCATTGTCCGCTCTGTAGACTTCAACAGCATTGTCAATTAGCTCTATATTTTCCATAGGAGAAAATCCTTCTGCTCCTTCGGGTAATACTTCAGCACGGGCAATATTTGCTTTTTCTAAATTAATCTGGTCTATAATAGGTTTAGTTACTTGGTATGTAATAGCCAATGCAGCTGTTACAACCAAACAAATTATCACTAACACCAATGAAGGTGCAATTAAATCTTTTGTTTTTGTATTACTCATTCTTCACACCTCCATAGACGTTAGTTCTTGTCAAATTATCAATATGAGGCGTTAATATATTCATAAGCAAGATCGCATAGGATACACCTTCAGGATAAGATCCGTACAACCTAATAATCATTGTCAACAGACCGCACCCTATACCAAATATTATCTTACCCTTTGTAGTCAGCGGCGAAGTCGTATAGTCAGTAGCCATAAAGAATGCTCCTAGAATAACACCGCCGGCGCATAAATGGAAAATTGGATCGTTACCGGTTGCTATCGCGAAAACAAAAACTGTCGCTATAAATGCTACCGGTATGGTAGGTTCTATTACCTTTCTAACGATTAAATATATTCCGCCTATCAACAAAGCAATTGTGCTTGTTTCTCCCAATGAACCCCCGATAAAGCCGAGGAACATATCCATCTTGGAGGGTAGGTCATCTGAACCCATCGCTATGACTCCTAAGGGAGTAGGCCCTGTTACTGCATCCACCATTCCCAAATATTTCTTTGGCAGGGGCCAAGTAGTCATAGGAGTAGCGAAGGATATCAAGAGTACGATCCTTGCAGTAATTGCAGGGTTAACAAAATTCTGTCCAATTCCTCCAAATAACTGTTTTACGATAACTATTGCTACAAAACAACCTATAATTGCCATCCAGAAGGGCAAACTTGCTGGCAGGTTAAATGCAAGCAATACACCTGTTACTACCGCACTTAAATCAGAAACTGTGTTTTCTTTCTTTAGTATGTAATTGTATAAAGCCTCAAAAATGACACAGGCCGCCGCACAGACAATAGTCAATGCGATGGCTCTCATTCCAAATATAACACCAGACATAATAAATGCCGGAATCAAGGCTATAATTACATCTCGCATAATATTGGAAGTATCCACATTGTCAAATATGTGCGGAGAGGAAGAAACAACAAGATTTCCTTGATTGTATTGCTCCATTATTTGTTCCCTCCTTCCATAACTTTTTGCTTAGCTAATTTATTTACAAAGCTCAACGGTTTTTTAGCCGGGCATACATAAGAACAAGTTCCACATTCCATACACGATAGTACATTGAGCTTTTTCAATTCATCCACATCATTCTTATCGTAGGCCTTTAGTATCAATGTGGGCATCAGCCTCATAGGACAGGTTCTAACGCATCTGCCGCAGTTAATACATGCGGTTTCTTTGGGTATCTCCACCCAGTCCTCATCAAAGGCCAATATGGCATTGTTATTCTTAATTACTGCCGTATGGTCAGTATAGATGGTCCTACCCATCATGGGGCCTCCCATTAATATCTTTTTAGGAGGTTTCTTATAACCGCCACAGAACTCTATTAGCTCTTTTATAGAAGTTCCGATTAGAACCTCAACATTTTTCGGTGTACTTACTGCCGTACCATCTACAGTCACCTTTCTTGTTATCAAAGGTATGCCAGTCTTTATATATTTCCCTAAAGCTACTATCGAGCTTACATTCGAAACAAGTACACCGACGTCTGCAGGAAGCTTTCCGATCGGTACCTGTCTTCCCGTAACCTCATATATTAAAACCTTTTCGGCTCCTTGAGGATAAACCGGCTTGAGTCCCATAACCTCAATTCCTTCGGAATCCTTAAAGGCTTCGCTCAGTTTTTCAATTGCAGCAGCCTTGTTTAACTCAATTGCTACTACTACCCTTTTTATATTAAGATACTCTTTTGTAATCTTAATCCCATCGACTAACAAATCGGTATCTTCTATCATAGTCCTATAG
>JAAYHT010000103.1 GCA_012735285.1 Clostridiales bacterium
CAAAGGAGACAAAATATGTGGAATTTTGATAACTCTTATGCCAGACTGCCTGAAAGTTTCTTTACATTTATTGAACCTTTTCCAGTAAAATCACCAGAGTTGGTGATTTTGAATAGTTCTTTAGCCAATGAACTGGGACTTGAAGAAAGTTATCTAAAAAGCCAAGAAGGAGTTGAGGTATTAGCAGGTAATCGGATACCCCAAGGAGCATTGCCCATCGCCCAGGCATATGCCGGCCATCAGTATGGGCATTTTAGAATGCTGGGTGACGGCAGAGCAGTACTTATCGGAGAACAGATAACACCTTCAGGTGAGAGGTTTGATATTCAGTTAAAGGGTTCGGGAAAGACACCCTATTCGAGGGGTGGTGACGGCAGGGCCACCCTAGGCCCTATGCTCAGAGAATACATCATAAGCGAGGCTATGCACGCACTTGGAATTGCAACAACTAGGAGTTTAGCAGTGGTTAAAACCGGTGAAATAGTAATCCGTGACCTGCCCCTTCCTGGTGCAGTATTGACAAGGGTGGCGTCAAGCCATATAAGATTCGGCACCTTTGAATATGTAGCTAACTTTTGTGATCCGGTAGAAGTGAAGATTTTAGCAGACTATACACTCAAACGCCACTATCCTTACTTGTTAGAATCTCAAAACAGATATTTAGATCTATTAAAGGAAGTTGTAAAAAGATATGCAAAACTGATATCGAAATGGCAGCTGGTAGGTTTTATTCACGGCGTAATGAATACTGACAATATGGCTGTAAGCGGAGAAACAATTGATTATGGGCCCTGTGCATTTATGAACGAATATGACCCTGCCACAGTATTCAGTTCAATAGATCTTTACGGACGCTATGCATATGGAAATCAAGCTGATATAGCAAGATGGAATTTAGCGCGATTTGCTGAAACGCTGATGCCTTTAATAGGCGGCAAGCCCCATGAAGTAGTAGAGTTAGTACAAGAAACTCTAGTAGAGTTTGATAGGTTGTTTAAAAAAGAATGGTTGGATGGGATGAGGTCAAAGCTTGGTATATTCAATGAAGAAGATAGGGATGAATCCCTTGTTAACCAGCTTTTAGACCTAATGAAGGAATATAAAGCGGATTTTACCAATACTTTTAGAGACTTAACACTGTGTAGAAATAATGGTACTGATATGTATGAAAGCCAAGGATTTAAAACCTGGCATAGTAAATGGCAAGAAAGGTTGAAGAGGCAAAAGCAAGATAGTCAATCTTCATTGGAACTTATGAAGAAAAGCAATCCCTCTGTGATTCCCCGCAACCATAGGGTGGAGGCAGCACTTGATGCCGCTGTTCATGAAGGAAATCTTCGCCTTACGGAAGATCTTCTTGATGTACTATCAGATCCCTATAGTTATACTGATATTCAGGAAGAGTACACCGACTTACCCCCTATATCAGATGTTCCTTATAGAACTTTTTGCGGCACCTGATTTATTTTGTTTTCATAATGAAATTCAAGTGTCTCCCACAATTTTTATCTTGGCGGTATGAAAAACAATCTGGACTCGAGAAAGTACAAGTTTCATCTATCGAAATATTTTCACTTGGAATTCCTACAAGTTCACATTGTTTTTTAACAACCCGCTTGTTATCAATATGATACTTGTTGGTCTTGTCGTTATAATATATAAAGCTATCTGCATATCCAAGTTTAAGGAACTGATTGTATACATCTTCATCCACTTCAAATCTTTCTTGGCTGATAGCCATGCCGATTTGTACATATAGATCATTTGGATTATTTTGTTCCTTTATCTTTATATGTTCTAACACTTTTAAGGTGATCTCATTTACAGTACCTTTCCAGCCGGAATGAATTATCCCTACCAGGCCTGACTTTTTATCGTAGAAAAATATCGGAACACAGTCGGCAGTAAAACAGCATAATAATATATTGGGCTCATAGGTATAGATGGCATCGGTATTTTTTATTGCATCTTCAATGCTATATATGCCCCGCCCCTTATCTTTAGTAGTAACCTTATAGTAATTAGAACTGTGAGTCTGCTCAGGGCAAACGAAATCTTCAAGATTACAGTTTAAGTATGAGGCTAGCTTTCTACGGTTTGAAATTATTGAGTCGGGATTTATACAGGCATGAATAGCCATGTTGTTATCTTCAGCTTCAGTTCTGTCT
The DNA here is from genome assembly GCA_012735285.1 of Clostridiales bacterium. GTDB lineage: Bacteria > Bacillota > Clostridia > Peptostreptococcales > Anaerovoracaceae > JAAYHT01. The sequence continues at coordinate 2,169 of JAAYHT010000103.1, forward strand.
TTTAAAGTTACGCCGGCTAACAGCTTATCTTTATTCATATACATTTTTATTCTCATAGAATCACCACTCCAAATTTAGATATATTCTACTGTCAGCTCAAAGGTTAGTCAATTATGGTAGCGGCATTTCTTTAAACCTGGTTTAGATTTCTAAGATTAAAGGGATACTAAGTTAAACAGTATGAAGTAGAAAGGTAGAAAGATGTTTAAATATGATATAATGCACACTACGATTGAGTTGGTAATCGGATTCATAGCGTTATTGGTAGTGTCTAGGGTAATAAGAAAGACACAGATTAAACAGCTGACACCCTTTGATTTCATTTCAGCCATTGTATTAGGAGAATTATTAGGTAACGCTGTTTACGATCCTGAAGTAAAGATATGGAGCGTGGTATATGCATTAGTTCTCTGGTCGATTCTTATGTTAATTGTGGAAATAATCACCCAGAAATTTAACAAGACAAGGAAGGTTATAGAAGGCGAACCGGCAATAATAGTCAGGCATGGCCAAATAGACTATAGGGTTATTAAAAGGGAAAAGATAGATATAAATAATTTATTGAGCATGCTCAGACAAAAGAATTGCTTTTCGATTAGGGAAGTAGAATATGCGATATTGGAGCAGGGCGGAGAAATCAGCATATTAAAGAAATCAGAATATGACAATCCGAAAAGTAAAGATATGAATCTGCCATTTAAGCCGGTATATCTGCCTGTGAGCTTAATATTAGATGGTGTGATTTTAAAAGAGAACTTAGAAGCTATAGGACATGATGAAAAATGGCTGGTTAATCAGGTTAAAAATTATGGGATAGAGAGTATAAAAGATGTATTCTTCGCCGAGTGGAAGGAAGATGAAGGAATTCATATCATCCCTCGTAATTGAGTAAATCTGTTTAATATATACAGGCTTGGAATTATTTGAGGTCTTTATATTCTCCTGTTCTGCGTTATACTTATAAACTGTGACCTTACAAATAGAACAGGAGGATTTACAATGAAAAACAATAAAATCAAAACAATTTTGTCTTTAGCGATATTGATTGCTTTAATTATACCAGCACAAGCTTTTGCGGCCGAAAATAATTCGTTTGGTTTTGATAGCTTTCTAAGTCAGTTTTTCAATAGATATGAAAATACTGATATAGGATATGAAGAAACTAATAATGCAGAGCCGGAAACCCCTTCAGTGACTTCATCAAATATTGGTAGCTATGAGCAACAAGTATTAGAACTTGTGAACAAAGAAAGGGCAGCAGTTGGTTTACCAGGTCTTAAAATGAATGCAGACTTGGCAGCTGTAGCTGAAAAAAAGGCAGAAGATATGAGGGATAACAATTATTTCTCACATACTTCTCCAACATATGGCTCACCATTTGATATGATGAAGCAGTTTGGGATCAGTTACAAAGCAGCTGGAGAAAATATTGCTAAAGGCCAAAGGACGCCTGAGGAAGTAATGAATGGATGGATGAACTCAAAGGGTCATAGGGAGAACATCCTAAACGCAAACTTTACGGAAATAGGCGTAGGGTTTGTAACCGATAGCAATGGTGGTACCTATTGGGTTCAGATGTTTATCAGACCTTAGTTTAATGTTAAGCAGAAAAGAGTGCGTGGTCCGCACTCTTTTTTTGTACAATGGGCAGGTTATTTGGTCTTAATTCCCTCAATAAGCAGTCTACAATGCGCAATCGTTTGCTATTTTAAATCTAAGTCAGGATAGCGGACACACCATTCATAGCTAACACCACGTATCGCCATTACAAAATGTCGGGAAAGGGTTTCCGGCGGTAAGGAAGACTTAAACTCCCCGCTACGAAGGCCTTTTTCTATAATATTGTAAACCAATGCATATAGCTCCTGTCCGTACCCCTTTACAGCTTCTGTACCTGCTGTTTCAGAGAGTAGCATCTGATAAATCTTTGTCATATTTTTGTAACCGAACGTATTTTCAAGCATATCTGCAATTTCTCTTGGCTAATCAACTGAGAAGGGGAAGAAATTCCCCCTTTTCGGTTAAATATGGCTTGTTATTTTTCTTTAATAAAATATAATGGTATTAAGTCGGCATAATTGGAACATATTGTTAGAAAATAGGGGTTCTATGTTTATATCTTTTGTTTATTTTTTATGTACATGCGGTTTGGTTGGGTTCTTACATAAGTCAAAAGCCCTAGTTACGACAGTTTTATTAATTGAAGGATGGGTAATATAGTAATTTAATATATTATTTTAAACTAGGAGGAAAAAAGAAGTGAGTACGAAAAAGTGGAAGTGTATAATTTGCGGATATATAGCAGAGGGAGGGAACCCACCAGATGTGTGTCCTGTGTGTGGTGCTGGTCCTGATCAGTTCGTTGAAGTAGAGAGTGAAGAAACAGCTTACGAGTCTAAAAAAGAAGAGACAATTATAATAATCGGGAATGGCCCGGCAGGAACAACTGCATGTGAAGAGATAAGAAAGAGGAACCCAGTCGCAAATATAGAAATCATATCCTCCGAGGATTGCCTTGGTTATAACAGGCCGATGTTGACCAAGGGTATATTAGCCAATGTTGATGTCCCCGACTTTTACATTAAAGACGAGGAATGGTTTAAGAAGAATAATGTAAAAGTTACTCTAGACACATCCTGTGTCACAATTGATCCTGATAATAAAACGATAGAATTATCCAACGGTGAAACTCGCAAGTTTGATAAACTTATAATCGCTTCCGGTTCAAGTTCTTTCATACCTCCCATTGAAGGGGTAGATAAGAAAGGTGTATATGCTATTCGTTCATTGAAAGATGTTAAAGAGATTCAAGCTGCATTAGCTAATGCTGAAAAGGTTGTAGTGATCGGAGGAGGCGTACTTGGTCTAGAAGCGGCTTGGGAAATACGAAAAGCAGGAAAGGACGTAACTATCGTACAGAATTCCAACTTCCTTATGGACCGTCAACTTGATAACAAGGGTTCGGATATTCTCCGTAAACTAACTGAAGCTAACGGTATAAAGGTATCTGCAGGAATTGGAGCTGCAGCAATAGTAGGCGATGACAAAGTAACAGGGGTAAAGATGAAGGATGAATCAATCCTTGAAGCCGATATGGTCATATTCTCAACAGGTGTAAGACCCAATCTTAAATTAGTAGAATCGTCCGGAATTGAAGTGGATAGATTCATTGTAGTTAACGATAAAATGGAGACAAACAAAAAAGATATTTATGCTGCAGGTGATTGTGCCGTCTATAACGGAGTAAGCTATGGAATATGGAATCAGGCAATAGATATGGGCAAAGTTGCCGGGGCTAATGCTTCAGGAGATTCGTTGACCTACGAAACTATAATACCTTCTAACTCTTTTATAGGTATGGGAACTTCTGTATTCTCTGTCGGAGATCCTGGCAAAAATTCCAATGTGGAGTATGTAAGTGTTGAAAAATTTGATGAAGAGAACATGATTTATGAAAAGCTCTATTTCAAAGATGACAAATTCTGTGGAGGAATATTGATAGGAGACGTGAGTAAATCACCTCAATTATTGGAGGCATATAAAAATCAGGAATCTTTCAGTAGTCTTATAGAGAAATAGAGGGTGCAATGAATAAATTAAAAGTTAATTTATATGAATTTTTAAGCTGTCTATCAAATGCACAGGATATGGTTATGCCTGAGCTTTCTAACCACCACCATATGGTGGCATATCTAGCTTATAAATTGGCGGAAAGAGCTGATCTTTCCGCCAATGAACAAAAAGATCTCATATCTGCAGCGCTGGTTCATGATATAGGAGCTCTTTCTATAGGAGAGAGGTTAGAATTAATAGAAAATGAACCGGAATACATAAATGACCATGCCTTTAAAGGCGCAAAATTACTGAAAAACTTTACTCTTTTAACAGATGGTGTGGACAGGATTGTCAAGTTTCACCATATACCGTGGAATAATGGTAAAGGTAGATTCTATGAAGACGAGGAAGTACCTTTTACCAGCCATATTGTTCACTTGGCCGATAGAGTATGTGGAATGATTAAGCACAATAAGGATGTGCTTAATCTTGTGGATAGTATTCTTGCGAGCGTCAATCGAAATAAATCAATTATATTTGAGCCCAATTTAGTTGATTTTTTGAATGAGATCAGTGATAAAGAGTACATATGGCTAGACTTGGTATCACCAGATCCTTTGGAAAAAATACCAGACATTGGACTCTTTAATACTATTGAGCTTGAAGAAGAAGATATTACTAATATTGCATATTTGTTCTCGCAAATCATTGACTTCAGAAGCAGGTTTACAGCTTACCATTCTGCCGGAGTTGCTAAGACTGCTGAAAAGATTGCAAATTTGATGGGTTTTTCACCGATAGAATGCAATATGATGCTTATTGCGGGTTATTTGCACGATTTAGGTAAGCTTGCAATAGACAATTCTGTATTGGAAAAACCGGATAAACTCAATACAGAAGAATATCAAAAAATGCGTTCTCATTCATACTATACCTATCAACTGTTAAGTAATATTTCCAGTTTTGCTCCCATCACCGAGTGGGCATCTTTTCACCACGAAAGATTGGATGGAAAAGGCTATCCCTTTCATATAAATGGCGACAAACTTTCGCTAGGTTCGCGCATTATGGCTGTTGCCGATGTTTTTACTGCTGTAACTGAAAACAGGCCCTATAGAAAAGGCATGGAAGATAGTCATGCCAAAAAGGTTTTAAACGACATGGTGGAAGATGGAGCCCTTGATAGAAATGTTGTAAATGTAGTTATAGAGAATTTTAATCTATTAAACGAAATTCGTGGAGAGGCACAACATAAAGCATTGGAAGTTCATAAAAACTTTTTGCATTGTATGTAAATTGTAGTAGTGGTCCTATTCGGGGGTTGTCATAATGAACAGGAGTTATAAAAAAAACCAGGAATTCATCGAACTATCTCAGAAAATTGCTGAGGCCATTGAATCAGTAACAAAAATAGATGTAACGATCATGGATGCAGAAAGAGACCGAATAGCGGCAACGGGGAAATACTTGGAACCAACCTATGGAAACATAGGAGAGAAGTCCGCATTTGACTATTGTCTGAACACCGGTGAAGTATGCGTGATTGAAGAGGTGGGGGAATCTGAAATATGCAAAGAGTGCTCCAGTCTAGAAAACTGTATAGAAAAAGCAGAGGTATGTGTACCCATTTTCTGGAATGGCCAGCCAATAGGGGTAATAGGATTAATTGCATTCGATGACAGGCAGAAAAAAACCATATTGGATAACGTGGAGGTATATGTAAATTTTGTGCAGAAAATGGCCTCTTTATTGGAAGCAAAATATGGTGAACTCATGGCAATTGAAGAGAATAAAAGGCTGACTCAGAAGATGAGAAGTCTTATCAACAGTGTAAAGAGGCAAAATTATTTAATTATGCTAGATGATGACGATGAGTTTAAACAGGAATTATTAAAAGATACTAATGAAAGCTGTGAAATAACATTTAATGATATTCTTAGCTTATCGCAGACCATGCAGGAAGTAAAAGATATGGCAAAAAAAGTTGCCATGACAGAGTCAAGCATTTTGATACGAGGAGAGAGCGGAACAGGTAAGGAGCTCTTTGCAAGAGCTATACATAATGCTAGTAGACGTAGTAAAAAGCCCTTTGTTGCTATCAATTGCGGGGCTATTCCGGAGGAGTTGCTGGAAAGCGAGTTATTTGGATACGAAAAAGGTGCTTTTACAGGAGCTAATATTTCTAAGCCGGGCAAGTTTGAGATAGCGAATGGAGGGACAATTTTTTTAGATGAGATTGCTGATCTCCCTCTTAAGCTTCAGGTTAAACTCTTACGTGTGATACAGGAAAAAGAAATATGCAGGTTGGGAAGCAATGTAACCAGGAAGATAGATGTTCGTATTCTTTCAGCAACAAATGCCAATCTTGAAGAACGTATTAAATTAAATCTTTTTAGGGAAGACCTTTATTATAGGTTAAATATAATACCAATTGTTATACCTCCCTTAAGAGAACACAAGGAAGATATTCTTTATTTAGCCAACCGCTTTATACAATATTTCAATATTCAATTTCAAAAGAATATAAAAGGCATATCCAAAGAGGCAAGCGAATTGCTGCTTACATATAAATGGCCGGGAAATATCAGAGAATTGGAGAATGTAATAGAGTTTGCTGTATGTCTAGAAACTAAAGATGAGATTAGCGGGGAACTCATTAGAAGAAGGCTCGAAAAGTCATATGAATTGATAAAAAATGAACCTATTGCAATTAATAGACCAGAGAGTAGAGATAGGGAAAGAGAGCAATTCCTAAATCTGCTTGACAAATATAGGGATCTAACTCATAAGGAGAAGGTTGAACGAATTTGTTCTGAACTAAATATAAGTCGGGCAACATACTACAGAAGACAGAAAAAATATAGGCAATAGGTGGTCTCACTCCCTAAGTAATTTGAGACCACAGTGAGACTGAAGTGAGACTAATTTGAGATTGGGTAATACCAATCTATTATATTATTTGGAAATATCAGCTTAAATACCTTCTAAATAGTTGGCACAATCATTGCTAGTAAGTATATGTAGTAGATACTATTTTAGAAGGTGAGAATTTGGGAAGAGAACTGTTAGATATACTGAAAAAAGAATGCGTAGTTGCTACAGGTTGTACAGAGCCAATAGCAGTAGCTCATGCAGCGGCAATTGCACAGGAGCAAGTTTTTGATGAAGATATAGTAAGCCTAAATGTTAAAGTAGACGGTGCATTATATAAAAATGCCACCTTTGTAGGTATACCAGGAATCAAAGAAAGAGGCATACCTATTGATGCCGCGCTGGGAGTTGCAATTGGTGATTCCAAAAATGGCTTACGTCTACTGGAGGATATCACCAATGAACAGCTTGCTAAAGCGAGAGAGTTAGTTAATAAGAATATAATTGAGATCTCTGTTATAGATGAGTGTAAATATCTATACATTGAAGTAAACCTATTTACTGATAGGAATCATGTAAGGGTTATTGTAAAGGATCGGCATCAAAATATTATTTCAATCGAGAAGGGGGCAAACCTGCCTCCAGTAAAGGTCGAAGAAAGTACAATTGAAAAGGATAATAAAATACAAAAGTATAGTTTATCTGATATTATAGACTTTGTTAATAATGTGGATATCAAAGAACTTGAATTCTTAAAAGACGGTATTAAGATGGGATTAAATATGGCAGAAGCCGGGCAAAAGAAAAGTTTCGGAAAGGCGATGGAAGAGCTTATTTCAGAAGGTACCGACAGAGATAATATGGTTACCTTGGCACAGAAATTATCGGGTGCTGCAGCAGAAGCCCGGATGGCTGGCATACCATACCCTGTGATGACGACTGCTGGAAGTGGTAACCACGGAATTACAGTCTTTATGACAAATGTTGCGGTTGCACAGAAATTGAATGTTGATGAGGAGATTTTACTACGTGCCATCGCCCTATCAAACCTAATTACTGTATACATCAAGTCCTATACCGGCACCCTATCAGTCATGTGTGGTTGCGGTGTAGCTGCGGGAGTAGGGGCAGGAGCAGGCGTTGCTTATATGATGGGAGGAGACGAAAAGGATATTTTTCATACTATTGCTAACATGATCGGGAGTATTTCTGGTCTAATATGTGACGGCGGTAAAGAAGGATGCGCTTTTAAGGTTGCACTTTCTGCCGGATGGGCTGTACAATCAGCATTATTAGCCATGAAGGGGAGTAACATTAATACAAGGGACGGAATTTTATCCGAAGATCTTAATAAGCTGTTTGAAAATTTAGGGTCATGTACGGATAGCATGCAACCTACCAATCAATCGATAATAGGGATAATTCGTAAAAACTCAATGTGTTAAGAAGGAGGCTTTATTATGGATCCGATGTTGTATTTGGATGAACATAAGGATGAGATAATCCAAAAAGTTATGGATTTTGTACGGATACCTAGCATATCTGATGATGCTGAAGAAGTAGCAAGGGCCTTGCAATATGCTTTGGATCTGGCAAAAGAATTAGGATTTGAAGCCAAATCTGTTTTAGATGGTATGGTAGGTATTATTGAAGTAGGAGATGGCCCAGAGACTTTGGGTATTCTTTCTCATGTTGATGTAGTGCCCCCTGGTAATAGCGATGCATGGGAAACCCCTCCTTTTGAGCCGGTACTTAAGGATGGCCGTCTGTATGGTCGAGGCACATTAGACGATAAGGGTGCAATTGTGGCCTGTCTTTATGCTATGAAGGCGGTGCTTCAGCAAGGAACTCCTTTAAAGAAGAAAATACAAATGATATTGGGCACTCAGGAAGAAGTAGAATGGGTAGATATGGACGCTTATGTAAAACAGTTTCCGCTACCTGATTACGGTTTTACACCAGACGGTGAATTTCCTTTATGCAACATTGAAAAAGGGATGATTGATATTGAACTGTCTATACCTAAGGATGAGAATCTGGGTGAAGGATTGTTTTTAGATGCCATAGACGGTGGCATAGCTACGAATGTTGTGCCTGATAAGTGTGTTGCCAAGTTGATAAAAAGAACAAAAAATGATGAGGGTTCCTTTAAAGAAGAAAGCCTTGAGTTAACTGCCAAGGGAGTATCAGCTCACTCATGCCAG
>JAAYHT010000014.1 GCA_012735285.1 Clostridiales bacterium
GCGCTTTAGCCTGTATGACTGTTGTGATGGCATGAAGTAAAGCCAATTTATATGCTCTACCCATAGTAGGGATTGGAATGATTTCGGCATATGGGGCAAGCTATGGCTATTTGCCAGATTTAATAAGTCTGATTGTCATAACAATAGTCTTTCTAATATTAGGGACAAAGAGAATAACGCTTATGTTTAGAGCCCTGCTGGCAGGAGGAATAATGGTAGGGGTTAAAACCGCCTATTACCTCTGGTCAGGGCTCTTCTTTTTATATGATGGACTGACAGTAGCAGTGGAGCTTTTAGTGCTTTTTCTTTTTATCTATGTATTTCATGCATTTCTTAAGCTAACTGATAAAGGCATAACTGAAGAGAGCAAACCCGTTGAAACCCTGGCGGTAGTAACTATAGTAGTTATGGTCTGTACTGCCAGTATCAGCATGTTTCAATTTATCCCTATATCTTTATTGCACTTCATGGCCCTGTTTTTAACATTGTTAATAGGCTATTTAATAGGGCCTTCTGAAGGGGCTATGGTAGGGATTATCACAGGCGTAATCACGATGTTGATAGCCTATGACACTCCAGCTTTCCCCGGGATATTAGGCTGTTGCGGATTGTTAGCTGGATTTTTGCATCAGCAAAGAAGGATCATAACTTCAATATGTTTTGTAGGACTAGCCCTGATATTCGGCTTGTTAAAAGGCTATCCAAGTCTCTATATTTCAGTTTATGAACCAGTTATTGCGGGAGTAATTTTCATTGTAGTTCCCAGAAGATTTTTAGACTTTATTAACAATTGGCTCTATTTGATAAACAAAGATGAGAGTTTTTACGAGTTTAAGAATAAAAGGCGCATTAGGGATCAGCTGACGGGCTACAGGGACCTGTTTATAAATCTCGCATTAAGCTGTGCCAATCTGGGTGCATATGACCCTGCAAGGGACATTGTCTGCCAGCAGTTTAAAGGAATGGCAAGGGCGTTAGAGAAGATTAATAATGAGCTTGAATGGAAGCCTGCACCACTTGTTCAAAGGAAGGTAAAATACAGCTTAAATTTAGGAATAGCTACTTACGCCAAAGAAGGAAAAATTTCAGGTGACAGCTATCTTTGCACAGGTATAAGTGACAGTGAATACATGATAGCCTTAAGTGATGGAATGGGCAAGGGCGCCCGTGCATCAGAAGAAAGCACTTTGACAGTTAATACTCTTTACAATCTGCTCAAGGCTGGTTTTGATGTGGAACTTGCCCTTAAGATGATCAATTCAATTCTTTTATTGAGATCAGATGATGAGATATTTTCCACCGTTGATATGGGTTTTATAGACTTAACCACAGGAAGGGCAAAGATATTTAAAATAGGGGCTGCCTCAAGCTTCATAAAAAGAGACGGTATAGTCAAGTCTATTAAGCTATCAGCCCTACCCATGGGTATTATCGAAAGGGTTCCTATTGAATCAATATCTTTGCAGCTCCGAAAAGGGGACGAGCTTATCATAGTATCCGATGGAATAACCGAGGCGGACAGGGATCAGGATGGTGTAGAGTGGGTTAGGGAATCTATACAGCAAATACGCTCAAAGGATCCCCAAACCATAGCAGATTTGATCTTGAATAAGGCGGTTCAAAGGTACGGTTTAAGGGAAAAGGATGATATGACTGTGCTTGTGGCAGTAGTAAATTAGAAGAGTTTGTAAAACGGTGTTTTGTGGTATAATAGTCTTCTGTAAGGCATTTACGGAGGGCTATTATTTATGATCAAAAAACTATCTCCTTATTTAAAAAAATATAGAATATTTGCGATTGGAGCTCCTGTAGCGGTAACAATCGAAGTCATATTAGAAATACTCATTCCATACCTAATGTCGAAGATAATAGATATAGGTATTTACAATAAAGATATGAACTTTGTTTTGAAGATGGGAGGACTTATGCTTGTTATGGCACTGTTCTCCCTGATTTGTGGTGCTGTTGCAGGCAGGTTTGCAGCAGTGGCAGGCATGGGCTTTGCAAAAGAAGTCAGGCAAGCATTATTTAATAAAGTCCAGGAATTTTCTTCAACCAATGTGGATAAGTTCAGCACCGCATCCCTTGTGACTAGGCTGACTACGGATATTACCAACACTCAAAATGTATTGATGATGATGTTGCGCATGCTTGTAAGGGCTCCAGTCATGCTTATCTGTGCTACCAGCATTGCTATTTATATCAATGCTAGATTGTCACTGATTTTTTTTACAGTTATTCCTTTTATGGCGATTGCACTTTATATTATCATGACAAGGGCCTTTCCTAAGTTTCAACAGATGTTGAAAAAATATGATGCTCTAAATTCTAGGGTACAGGAAAACCTGATTGCAATCAGGGTTGTAAAGGCCTATGTCAGGGAAGGTTATGAGAACCAAAAATTTAGGGAGGCTGCCAACCAACTGCGTCTAACTCAAAAGAGCGCAGAGAAGGTTGTTGTTACAACAATGCCCCTGATGCAATTTGCCATGTATGGATGCATGATCGCCATATCATGGTTCGGTGGAAACATGATAATCGGAGGATCCATGTTAACAGGTGAGTTCATGAGTTTTATCAGCTATGTAACTCAGATTCTCACATCCCTCATGATGGTGGGCATGATATATGTAAACATAGTTATATCAAAGGCATCGGTAAGTAGAATTATAGAGGTGTTGGAAGAGGAAATAGATATTAAGGATAATGACAAAGGATTAACTGAACTAAAGGATGCTTCTGTTGTCTTTGACAATGTATCCTTTAGCTATGCCAAGGACAAAGACAACCTCACTTTAAAGGACATTAATCTTAGAATAGAACCTGGTGAGACGGTAGGAATTATTGGCGGCACAGGCTCGGGTAAGACAACCCTAGTGCAGCTTATAACAAGGCTTTACGATGTCCTGTCAGGCCGGGTGCTGGTGGGAGGCAAGGATGTACGCGATTATTCACTGAAGGCATTGAGGGATTCAGTGTCGGTGGTGCTTCAGAACAATGTGCTGTTTTCAGGTACAATAAAGGAAAACCTTAAATGGGGTAATCAAGATGCTACAGATGAGGAAATAATTGAGGCCTGCAAGGCAGCCCAAGCTCACGACTTTATCATGTCCTTCCCCGATGGATATGATACGTATTTGGGGCAAGGAGGAGTAAACTTATCGGGCGGTCAAAAGCAAAGGCTTTGCATCGCAAGGGCTTTATTAAAAAATCCGAAGATAATCATACTTGACGATAGCACAAGCGCAGTTGATACTGCCACGGACAGTAAAATCAGAGAGGCCTTTGCTAAGAAGCTTAAGGATACTACAACCATAATTATTGCTCAGAGAATTGCATCTGTCCGTGATGCAGATAAGATTGTCGTTATGAATGAAGGAAAGATTGATGCTATAGGCACCCACGAAGAACTCCTAAGGACTAATCGTATCTATAGGGAAGTCTACGAATCGCAGCAACAGGGGGTGGCATAGTGTCAAAGTTCAGATTAAAGGGTCCTGTTAAAAAACCGCAAGATACAAAGCGTACCTTAAAAAGACTATTAGATTACCTGCTTGATTACAAACTACAGCTTGTTTTTGTAGTAATAGCTATTATAGTCAGCTCTATGGCTGGAGTGGCAGGGACCTATTTCCTTAAGCCTATTATAAATCGCTATATAATACCGGCTATAGGATTAGAGAATCCAGACCTTTCCGGCTTTATTATCATGCTCCTGCTTATGAGCTCGATATATGTCTTAGGAGCCTTGTCAACCTATACCTACAACAGGCTGATGATCAATATTTCGACTTCCACGCTTTTTAAGATCCGTGAAGAATTGTTTACGAAGATGCAGAAGCTGCCCCTTAAATACTACGATAGCCATACTCATGGAGAGCTTATGAGCCATTATACTAATGACGTCGATACACTGAGACATATGATGGCGCAGGGGGTACCCCAATTGATATCCGGATTGATCACTATCGTTGGTGTCTTCAGCATGATGCTGATTTTAAGCCCCCTATTGACTCTGGTTGTTATTGGCATGATAGTAATCATGCTGTTTACAGTTGCAAAAATAGGCAAGAAAACCGCAACTTACTTTAAACGCCAGCAGGAGCAGCTGGGTAAGGTAAACGGCTATATAGAAGAGATGATAGAGGGACAAAAGGTAGTTAAGGTCTTCTCTCATGAAGAAGTTGTTATTAAAGACTTCGAAGAGTTAAACGAGCAATTGCGACAAGAGGCTACCAACGCTAATACCTATGCAAATATCCTGACGCCAATAATGGACAATCTTTCCTACGTACTCTATGCCATTATTTCAGCCCTGGGAGCTGCAATGGTAATAGTAGGTAGGTCGGATATTGGTACAATAGCTGCGTTTTTACAATATACTAGGATGTTCACCCATCCCATATCCCACGTATCCCAGCTGTTCAATGCCATTGTAAATGCATTGGCAGGGGCTGAAAGGATTTTCAACTTAATAGATGAGGAAGAAGAGCTAGATGAGGGCAAAGTCACCCTTGTTAATATAGAAAAGAATTCAGATGGAGATATAATAGAAACTGATAAGTGTACAGGTTGCTGGGCCTGGAAACGACCGAAAGAAGACGGAAATGTTGAGTATATAAGGTTAAAGGGCGATGTGCGATTTAAGGGAGTAACATTTAGTTATGATGGTAAGAAAACTGTTTTAGATGATGTGAGCTTTTATGCAAAACCTGGACAAAAGATAGCTCTAGTAGGTTCTACAGGAGCAGGCAAGACTACGATAACCAATTTAATAAATAGATTTTATGATGTATGCGAGGGGGAGATAACATATGATGGTATTCCTATTAAGGAAATAAGGAAGGCGGATCTTAGAAGGTCCCTTGCCATGGTACTTCAGGATACCCATCTTTTCAGCGGCTCGGTTATGGACAACATAAGGTATGGAAACCTTAACGCAACCGATGAAGAGGTTATTGAAGCAGCTAAGTTGGCTAACGCCCATTATTTCATAAGCCATCTTCCTGAAGGGTATGACACTGTTCTCACAGCAGATGGAACCATGCTATCTCAGGGCCAGAGGCAACTTCTTGCTATCGCAAGAGCTGCAGTAGCAAATCCACCAGTATTGATTTTAGACGAGGCAACAAGCTCAATCGACACCAGAACCGAGGCTTTGATAGAAAAAGGGATGGACCGCCTAATGGAAGGACGCACCGTTTTTATAATTGCCCATAGGCTTTCAACTGTACGCAATTCAGATGCTATCTTAGTATTGGAAAATGGTCGCATTATAGAAAGAGGAAACCACGATGAACTAATTGCGTTGGAGGGTAAATATTATCAGCTTTACACAGGTCTGTTCGAACTGTCTTGATTGGAGGTAGTATGGACATATATTTTTGGATAGTAGGCTTTGTAATTATTGTTTATGGGGCAATATTTATAAGTAGAAGGAAATTATTTATTGATCGTCGGTATGAATTTGCTATTTTCATTTTGGCGCTCTATATGGTGCCAGTTATGATGAGCCTCTCGATAAACATCTATATTTTTTTATTGTTTATACTTATAGTATCTTTTTTTAGGTTTAAAGGAAGTTATACGGTAAGCAATATTAATAGTGAAATGTTTGAGCAAGTATTATTATCCATATTAAATGAAAGGAACATATCCTATGAGAAACAAAAGGGTGCGGTGGCTTTAACAGGATATGGAGATAAGAGGATAACTTATAAGCAAAGCATGAATAGTATAGATGCAAATTTCAAAGATATCTACGAATTAGATTTATATAAAACATTAAAGGAAGAGATAAAGAATAGAATCAAACTGATAGAGGAAAGATTATTCCCATCAACAGGGCTATTTTACATAGTAATTGGTATCGTATTTATAGTTTTTATACTATTTATTAGAGAACAGAGTGTGTGTATGTGGAGATTTTAAAGTAGCGTTATAAAAAACCCACCCGTTAGGGTGGGCATGTTTACCAGTATAAAAAGTAACAGCGTCTACACCTGTGGCGCCTTAAACAACGGCGACATCTAATGCACCGCGGTCTTCTTGGATTATAAAACATGAGCTAACCTCCCATAGTAAGGGTATACTTATTATATGATAACCTTTTGGAAGGTGTGAAATAAAGAGTGGCTCACCCTCTATGAGAGCAAGCCACTTATTATAATAATCGTGAAAACAATCTATTTGTTACCGGCTAAAAGGTATACATATTTGAGTTCCTATTTGCAAATTAAATGGATCTAGGCCCGGATTGGCGTTTAATATATCATCTATTGTTACGTTGTATTCCCTGGCAAGCAGATAGAGGGAGTCCCCTCTTAAAATGGTATATAGAATACCATCGCATTCAGGCGTTACTTGAGAATACAAGTAACTCCTTAAAGTTGTCATCCTTAGAGACCACCTCCTATACCATTATATTAACATGGTAACAAAACGGTGTTAAAATTACTGTAAATAATTTAATGGAGAGAGAATCATATGAAAACAAAACACATCAACCTGTTTTTCCCTCAGTGGCAGGGAGCAGGAGGCAAAGAATTACTTAAAGGCGCAATTGAGATAAGGGAGAAATATATAAAAGATGATTATAGCTTTATAGAAATCCCAGTTGACGATGAGGATATAGATCAAGTCATTAACAACATTTTCGGTTATGATAAAATCCTCAAACAGTTGAAATATGCAAATAAATTAGTGACTGAACAAAATCCCGACACGATTTTCACAGTAGGTGGAGGCTGTGATGTTGAGCTTATTCCCGTCTCTTATATAAACAATAAGCTTAAGGGAGATATGACGGTAATATGGTTAGATGCCCATGGAGATTTAAATACTCCTGAATCATCTCCTAGCAAATTGTTTCATGGAATGCCTTTGAGGACCCTGCTAGGTGATGGGGATGATGAAATTGTTAATACTACATTTTCAAAACTTTCAACTAATCAACTTGTATTGATTGGTCAAAGGGATCTGGATGATCCTGAGAAGGATTATATTAACGAACACAAAATAGACCTAATAACTGTTGAAGAAGCAATTAGCAACATAGATAAAACTATAGAAAGAATTAAATCAAAGGGTTCAAAGGATATCTATGTGCATATTGATTTAGATGTACTTGATCTTAAAGAATTTCCTTATGTGATGGTTCCATCCCCAGGGGGGATAAAAATAAAGGTGTTTATGGAGCTATTGAAACAATTAAGGAACAATTTCAATATAGTAGGGTTGAGCTTACTGGAATTTGCCCCATCGGCTGGAGAAGAAATGGAGATATTGTCTGAGATAATATCGATGGGAGCTGTTTAATGGACATTGCAATGGAAAAATCGCAAATAAAAGTAAAAATACAGCAATTTTCCATTTGCTATTTAATTTCATATGTGCTAGAATGGTAAACGCTTGCCTGTGATATTTTGGAATTTATTTGCATAAATATACATCAAAATTTTTTGTTTAACTCTGAATAGGCAAAAAATTTAAAGTAAAGGATTGATTTGTAATAATGGTAAAAAGTTTTATAGAAAGACATCCAAGTTTCTTTGCTAAAAAGACAACTGGTTTTTATACAAAAAAGAATATTTATAACAAAAATGGAATGCTGCTATTAAGGGAAGGCCAGAGGGTTTCATCTAGTACCTTGGAGAAACTTGTAAGGCTTGAGAACTTCGGGCTTGAGATAATTAGTGAAGAGGATGTATTTATTCCCAAAGGCTATACATTAGATTCAAATAAAATACATAAGGATATTCATACTCCTATTACCAAGGATTTCGAACAAAAGATGAATATCCGCAACAAAGAAATATTGGAAAAACCAAACATGGTTTTAAGCGATATTATTTTTGAATCTAAGGATGAGCCCTGGTGGATCTATATTAACGCCTTGGCCAATTACGTCAGATGGATATATACACATTCTATAGACGTTGCCATAATCTCTATGATGATGGCTGAAAGGCTGGGTTATAGTGATGAAGAACTCTATAACCTAGGTCTTGCAGCTCTCTTGCATGATGTGGGCAAGCTATTAGTACCCAAAAATATAATAGAGAAACCTGAGGCCCTGGATGAGGTGGAAAGAGAATGCATGAGGCAGCACTGCGAGTTGGGTCTAAGCTCTCTTGAAACATTTAATATTCCAAAGGAATTTACTGATATAATCATGCAGCACCATGAGAGACTTGATGGAAGCGGATATCCAAAAGGATTGAAGGGAAAAGAAATATCCTATAATGCTCAGATAGCAATGGTAGCGGATAGTATTAATGCCATTACATCCCACCGTCCTTACAGGGATGCAATAGATATAGAGACTGCATTTAGAATGCTAAGAGAAGATAGTGATAGATATCCTCTCGAGTTAGTCCTTTTGTTGGAGAGAATACTTAAAGATGAATGATAAGTGTTAATTAGAATATTTAAGCACCTGAAGAGCAAAATGGCATTTTTGCTCTTTTTTACTTGTGAATAATTATAAATATATACTTTTTTATATAGTAATCAGCTGATATATTTGTTAATATATTAAAGGTGTTATTAATCTAAAGAAATGGAGTGTTTAGGTATGAAATACAAGAGTACAAGGGGAAGCAAAAATTTGATGAGCTCTGCTCAGGCAATTATAAAAGGAATAGCAGAGGATAGAGGATTATATGTACCTGAGAGGATTCCTGAATTAGGTATAGATATCAGCAAACTTAGGGGTCTGGATTATAGGCAGGTAGCTTCTCATGTACTCCCTAAGTTCTTGGATGATTTTACTGAGGAAGAGTTAAAACATTGTATATATAATGCATATGATTCAAAATTTGAGGCTGAAGAAGTGGTTCCTGTAAAGAAGGGCAATGATGCATATTTTATCGAACTCTATCACGGTAAAACAGCAGCTTTTAAGGATATGGCCCTATCAATCCTTCCATATCTTTTGACTACTGCTATGAAAAAAGAGAAGGAAGATAAGAAGATCGCAATCCTTACAGCTACTTCTGGAGATACGGGTAAAGCCGCCTTGGAGGGCTTTGCTGACGTACCAAATACGGAAATAATAGTGTTCTTTCCCAACAAGGGAGTTAGCCAGGTACAGGCAAGGCAAATGGTGACCCAGGAAGGAAAGAATACTCATGTATTCGCTATCGAAGGGAACTTTGATGATGCTCAGTCAGGTGTAAAGAAGATCTTTAACGATAGCGATATTGCAGATGAGCTGGCAAAGAAAGGCTATAAATTATCTTCAGCTAATTCGATTAACATAGGAAGACTTGTTCCTCAAGTAGTCTACTATGTATGGTCATATGTAAAGCTATTAGAAGAAGGCGTAATCAATCCCGGAGATAAGATTAATATAACTGTGCCGACGGGTAACTTTGGAAATATATTAGCAGCCTACTATGCTAAGAAGATGGGTATCCCGGTTAACAAGCTTATCTGTGCTTCGAATAAAAACAAGGTATTGACAGACTTCTTTAACACAGGGGTTTATGATATAAATCGTGAATTCTATTTAACCAGTTCTCCTTCAATGGATATCCTGATTTCCAGCAACCTTGAACGCTTGCTGTATCATTTATCAGGAGAGAACGGAGAAGAAGTATCTAAATTAATGACTTCACTTGAAAAAGACAAGAGATATGAAGTAAGCGACAAAATCAAAGAGGGACTATCTGATTTCTATGGTGGCTTTGCAGATGAGGAGGAAACCATGGAAACTATAGGTAAGATGTATAAGGAGCATGGTTATCTGATTGATACTCATACAGCGGTAGGATATAAAGTTTATCAGGATTATAAAAAGCAAACAGGGGATCAAACTCCTACTGTGATAGCTGCTACTGCAAGCGCCTATAAATTTGCAGATAGTGTTGCTGGTGCAATTGGTTTAGGTAAAGAGGAAGATGGCTTTAAATATATTAATTCTTTGCATAAAGAGACAGGAGTAAGGATACCATCTGGGCTTAAAGATTTAGAACAAAAGGAAATTATACACAAAACCGTATTAGAAAAAGAACAGATGGCATCAGCAGTTATTAAAGTGCTTAAATAATTCGGTTTTTCTTACAGAAAACAACAAAATCTATTATAATATTATGTTTTTTTTGTGATATAATGGCTAAGGTGATTCTTCAAAGAGTCTTGATAATAAATAAATATAAAGAGAGTGATATAGTATGAGCATTTTTAGTAAGCATTTACCAGCAGTTAAGGTTAAGCACCACAAGAATACGGAGAATTGTGCTACCGAAAAGATGCCCCTACCAGATAAGGTATATATCTCTATGGTACAGCATATCGGTGCTCCGTGTCAGCCTAAGGTGAAGGTTGGAGATTCGGTGAAAGTAGGACAGGTAATCGGTGACACAGACGCTTTTGTTAGTGCGCCAATTCATTCAAGCGTCTCGGGTACGGTTACGTCAATTGACCAGAAGATGACCATGATGGGTATATGGGATCCAGTTATAACCATCGAGCTTGACAAACACCAGGAGTTTGTTGAAGGTCTAGAACCTCCTAAGATAACCGATAGGGAAAGCTTTATTAAAGCGGTCAGGGATTCCGGCCTTGTAGGTCTTGGAGGAGCTGCCTTTCCGACACACGTTAAGTTCAGCCCTAAGAATCTCGAAGAGGTTGACACTTTAATAATTAACGGTGCGGAATGCGAACCATATATCACTTCCGACTATAGGACTATGATAGAA
>JAAYHT010000104.1 GCA_012735285.1 Clostridiales bacterium
TACATAAGGTGGACTGCTGAAAATCCCCTTAATTTTATTTTTCCTGTAACTCTCAGCAAGCTCTCCTCCGAAATTTTCAATCTCCCTTTCTAGGTCAATTGTTGTAGAATCGCCATTAAAGCATACCTGGACAGTATCCGTCCGATATTGTTTGAACTCATTCAAACGTTTTACTGTATCCCTAGAGTATTTCTTCCACCATTTAGAGATAGTGAACAGTGGTTTGCATATCTTCTTATGCTTCTTGCAATAGTAAGTCGTATAAACAGGCTCTATCAGGGTTGCTAGATCTGAGTGTGTTGTAGCCCTGCATGAACGAATTGTTCTCGATAAAATTACTTTCAAAATATTCTTTGTTTTCTCATCTTCTACCTGATCAATAAGGGCTTTAACAAAGTCTATTTCTTTTCTGGCAGTGCCAAAATACCATTTGTCTAAAAAGGTCTCTGGATTATCAGGCTTTTTTATATCATACTTTTCAATAATGCTATAGAATATCGGAAGGAATTCCTCTTCTTTCTGTTTCCCATACTCGTTCTCATTTATTTCTTTTCTGTAGACTCGTTTCCTGTATTCAGGGGAAGGGAAATATTTGCTATTAAAAATATAGAGGGCATCTAGTAATTCATCTTCTAAACGAATAGCACTAATTGATTCATCGAATTCTTCCAATTTTTTAGTGATATCATTAATTATTTTTTTCAGTAAGTCAATATCATACTTTTGTATTTTACAATTCGATATTAAGGTGTTAAATTCTGATACCTCTACTCCAATAGCATGCATGCCTAGTTCATTAGCCTGAACCAGGGTAGTTCCACTTCCACAAAAAGGATCTAGAACAATATCTCCTTTTTGGAAGTAAACTTGTTTTTTAAAATCATCGGTTTTATCATCTAGAAAATATTCTACCAACTGGGGTATGAACTTACCTTTGTAGGGGTGTAGCCTATGTACATGCTTTGTAGTTTCAGACTCTTTATATGTATCAAATGACAGTTTCCAATTCAGGTCATCACCAAGCTTATCTTTCCAGTCGATTTCCCTCTTACCCTGATATGAACTGTAATATTCTCTAATCTGCTCCTTGCTTACTAAAACAGTATTGTTTTCAACAAACTTATCTATTCTTCCATATTGAATTAAATAAGAGATGTTAGACTCAGATATGTTTTTTCCGGTAAACTCTGATGCATACTTACTAGCTTCTTGAATTGTTATCATGTGTACATATCTCCTTATTTTTAAGTATGATTTAATTATAGCATAGGCAAAAATCATTATGAAGTTAGAAGATTAAACCCACAATACAACAATGACATTATTATACTTCATTAGTATATAATGTCATTGTTCTATATTACATAATAATTCTCATTTGGGATAATAAGCATATCTATCAAGAAATCATTTATTACGAGGTAGTAACATTCAACCCTATAATCCCCGCTATAATTAGGGCGATGAACACTAACCTCATTGCGCTAACAGGTTCCTTAAACAGTATTATACCAAATATGGCGGTGCCCACAGTACCAATACCTGTCCATATAGCATATGCAGTGCCTAAGGGTAAGCTTTTTAATGCGAATGAGAGGAAATAAAAGCTTACTATCATCCCTATAACAGTCAAGATACTAGGTACTAACTTAGTAAATCCATAAGAATACTTTAATGTAATAGCCCAAAATATTTCAAAACATCCTGCTGTGAATAAATAAATCCATTTCATATACTGCGACCTCCTAAAATGTAATAAAGCCATGGTAGATAACAAATCTCCCAGGCTTTTATCCTTCCGTGTATACAGTATAGTACTGTACGTATTATCTTGGACCAGACCTCATACGAGCGGAACCCTATAATACCTTTCAAAATATTCAGTTCAACTTTTGATTCTAACAAGAAAATATAATTATGTCAAAAAAATTGGCCTTGACTTAAAAAGCTATACATCATAATATTCCTGTAGAAAGGAAAAGGCCTATGGAAAGCAAAGGTATGTTAGAAACCCTAAGGAAATACAGAAGGGATTTACACCGGACCCCCGAATTAGGGTTCAAGGAATTTAAAACTAAAGATTATCTTTTAAAGGTACTTAGAAAATATAACTGTGAGATTACGGAAGTTAAAACGGGTATACTAGCTTTCTTTGAAGCAAGAAATGCTCGATATTCTGGAACCGTAGCTTTTAGATGCGATATGGACGGACTTCCTACCACGGAAGTATCAGATGTAAGCTACCGTTCACAACATCCCGGTATAATGCATGCATGCGGCCATGACGGACATATGGCTATGCTTTTAGGTTTGGCAGGCGAACTGGAAAATATTGATCTGCCATATAATATCCTATTAATCTTCCAGCCTGCTGAAGAGAGCCCTGGAGGAGCTAAAACCATTGTTGAATCAGGTATTTTGGATAAGTATGATGTAAAACGAATCTTTACATTACACCTAGGCCCATCTAAAAAAGCTCATACCATAGCATCAAGACCTTTGGAATTTATGTCTAAATCAAGTGAACTTGATATAACCATAAAAGGGCTTAGCGCTCACTGCTCAACACCACACAAAGCAATAGATGCCCTTTATATAGCCTGCCTTTATTTAAAAGACCTATATGAGATGGAAAAAACCATCTTACCTGAAACCCAATTCAGACTGCTTAAGTTCGGTAAGATGGTTAGCGGAACTGTCAGAAATGCCATCTCAGATGAAACAAAACTTTACGGAACCCTCAGATGCTTCAGCCAAAAAAACTTTGATCTGATGTTAAGCTCTATTCACGATATTGCTGCTTCATATGAAAACAAATACGGCTGTAGTATTGAAATAAAATATACAGAAGGCTATCCTCCCACTATAAATGATCCTGAGTTGTTTGAAATGGCAAAGCAGTGCCTTTCGAATGATTTTGATTTCATTACACTTAGAAAGCCTTCAATGGCATCAGACGATTTCTCCTTTTTTACAGAAAAAATACCCGGAGTCTATTTTTTCCTAGGAGCGGGAAACACTCCTCCCCTTCACAGCAATAATTTTGACTTCGATGAATCGGTGTTAGTAACTGGAGTAAAAGCATATATCAAACTTCTTGAGCTTCCACTTTAGTACCCTCATGCTTGTCTTTGTCTTTGGGATATAATTACTCCAAAAATAATTAATCCTCCGGTTAATATCTTAATAGGGTTAAGTATTTCATTCAGTATTAGGACAGCTAGAATAACTGAGAATACTGGGACTAGGTTTACAAATACAGAGGTTCTACCTGGTCCTATTTCTTTTATTGCAAGCTGCTGAATAAAGTATCCGATGACTGATGGGAATATGCTCATATATAATACTGCTGTCCATACTTCCATTGTAAGGTCTGGTAGTATTTGATGGGGTTTTTCGTAAATTACAAACGGAATTAAGAATATTAGGCATACAACAAAGCTGTAAAAAGTCAAGGCAATGGGTGTTATATTATCCTCAGGATTCTGCTTAGGCTGGGTAGCCCTGCTGCTTATTATCCCATAAATAGCCCAGCAGACCGTTGCAGAGAACATTATCAAGTCACCCTTATTTAATGTAAGGTTCTTAATTATTTCAAAATCAGCATCGGTTATGGTTAAAAACACTCCGACAAAAGATAGGATTACTCCAAATATTTGTATTCTGCTTAACTTCTGCTTCAAAAATAGGTAGGCTAATACTATCGTCACGATAGGATTCATAGCAGCTATAATCGAAGAATTAATGGCCGTAGTATATTTCAAGCTGCTGAAAAAAAGTATATGGTAGCCGACCATGCCAATAATACCTGTAGCTATAAAGGTTTTAAGATGATCCCTTTTCAAGCGATAAGAATGATTGCTGATTCTCATCACTATATACATAGGGATCACAGCAAACAAAAACCTCAGGAATGTTAATGTAAATACAGGTATATAAGGAACAGTATATTTTCCTGCAATAAAGGCGCCGGCCCAACAGATTGAGGCCAGCACCATGAGAATATATATTTTCCTATTTTCCATAATAACCTCATTTTGTAGTCAATATATCATGGAAAATTCTATTACCCTTTACCTATCTTGTCAATAACAGACTATTTATCATAACAGGAGAATATTCTATCGACTAATTGTCTATCCATCTTAGGTGTAATCAAGCTGAAGACAGGTACTATTACAAAGGATAACAGGATTGCAATAGATCCTGCTATTGGAGGAGTTGTAGAACCTGTAAATAGGTTGATTACATTAATAGCTATGGCAATAATCATAGATGCCCATAATGAAGCCTTTGTGGCACCTTTCCATACTAGTCCATATAGGAATGGTCCTAAAAATGCTCCTGCTAATGTACCCCAGGACAGTGACATCAAGGAGGTAATTAGGTTGTTCGGATTAATTGCGATTACGACTGATAGTATTATAAACAATATGCAAAATGCCTTGATTATAGCCACCTGCGTTTTATTGCTCATGTTTTTGAATAATACTGCATGTAGAAAATCTAGTGTAACAGTTGAGCTGCTGGTCATTACCAATGCTGAGAGAGTAGACATCGACGCTGACAACACCATAACAATTACTACTCCGATTAGAACATCAGGTAATACTTGACCAAGCATGGCGGGGACAATGCTATCATAGGCCACTGTTCCATCAGCCATCGGTGTATAAAACAGCCTTCCGAAGGAACCTAAGAAATAGGAGCCGCCTGCAATAATAAATGCAAATATTGTTGAGATAATGGTACCTATCTTAATCGCATTACCATTTTTTATAGTATAAAACTTATGTACCATCTGAGGCAGACCCCAGGTTCCTAAGCTTGTCAGAACCAATACCGCTAAAAGGGTAATTGGATCAGGCCCTAAAAATGATACATAGGCACCATGTAAGTCAGGCCTTGTTGCCGATGGTATTTGAGAAAGTTGTTCAACCGCACTCATCAGCCCACCCTTTGAATTTATAACTACAAATATTATTGCAATTATACTTACAATCATTATTAGACCTTGAATTAGGTCGTTGAGGGCAACTGCAATATAGCCACCTAGGACTACATAAATGCCTGTGAGCACAGCCATTAATATAATACAGTAGATTACATCTAAACCAAATGCCATTGCAAACAGCTCGGAAAGGCCCCTGTAAACTGATGCTGAATAGGGTACTAAAAATACGAATATTACAAATGAAACCACTACTCTAATTATTTCACTATCATATCTCTTAGCAAAGAAATCTGGCATGGTTGCAGAATTCAAAAAAGTTGTCATCTGTCTAGTGCGTTTGCCTAATACAACCCAGGCTAAATAGCTCCCTAATACAGCATTACCTATTCCGATCCATACAACGGATATACCAAAGCTCCAACCAAACTGTCCTGCGTAACCTACAAATACAACTGCTGAAAAATAGGAGGTACCATAAGCAAAGGCGCTTACCCATGCTCCTACATTACGTCCACCCAGGACAAAATCGTTAACATTTGTTGCATGTTTTCTGCAATAAATTCCTACTCCCACCGTTATTACAAAGAATAAAGCGAGTATTAGAATTTTGACTACCATTTTTAATTAAGTCCTCCTTTGTCATAAAAAGCGTAACTAGCAATAAAAAAATCCCGCCTTCTGATCCTATCAGAGGGCGAGATACTATCCCGCGGTACCACCTCAGTTTGCGATAGGCTTACGCCTATGCGCCTCTTCGAGTACGACGCCAGCGCGTTTATACTCTAGCACTTTAACGGGTGCACACGTCCCAGCCTACTCGGGTAAACCCCTTTTGGTGGGAAGCTCTTAGAATGTATTCAGGAAACTCTTCTACCTGCGCCTCTCACCAACCGGCAACTCTCTGTGGCTTCCAAGTATCCCTACTTCTTTCTAGTTATCGCTTTTTTCATTTTATTTTTTACGTTATTGAGGCTACTCTACCATCAGGCATGGTGCTTGTCAACTACTTTTTTTATTTCAATCTATCTTTTAATTCCTTGAGATTTTCCTCAAATGGAGGGTATATTATCCCCTTCTCAGTTATAATTGCAGTTATATATTTAGCATCTGTCACATCAAAAGCAGGATTATAGGTCTTTATACCTTTAGGAGCCATTTCTTTTTCATACCACAAACTATATATCTCCTCACCCTTGCGCTCTTCAATAGGAATATCGGACATTTCCTTAGCATCGAAATCTATGGTTGATGTGGGTACGAACATATAAAAGGGAATCCCATATTCTTTGGCAAGAATGGCAAGGCCTGAAGTACCAATTTTGTTGGCGCCATGTCCCTTTGATGTCATGCGGTCACAGCCAACCAATACTGCATCAATCCATCCATTTTGCATGACAATAGAGGCCATATTATCACAAATTAGTGTTACATCTATACCTGCCTGAGAAAGTTCCCATGCTGTAAGTCTTGCACCCTGCAGTAGGGGCCTTGTTTCGTTGGCGAATACCTTGAAATTGTATCCACGTTCATTTCCTAAGTACAGCGGAGAAAGAGCGGTGCCATACTTGGCAGTTGCTAGGGCGCCTGCATTGCAGTGGGTTAAAATACCCATTCCGGGCTTTAGCAAGGAAAGCCCGTGTTCCCCAAGCATCCTACATGAATATTCATCCTCCTGCCTGATCAAATGAGCCTTCTTAAGAAGGGCAGATTTGATTTCATCTATGGGTTTGTCTTTATTAGCCAACACACACTTTTCCATTCTTGCTAGTGCCCAGGATAGATTCACAGCAGTAGGCCTTGAAGAGTTTAAATAGTCGCTCTTCTCTTTGAATTCTTTGTAAAAAGAATCAAAGTCCTTTGCATCACTATCCCTCACACAAACATAGACACCGTATGCGGCTGCTACACCAATTGCAGGGGCTCCTCTGACCCTCAGGCTATATATTGCTTCCCAAACATCCTCTAGGGTTTCTAAGTTGAGCCATACTGTTTCATTTGGAAGTTTAGTCTGGTCTAAAATCAATAGTTTGTCGTCTTCATACTTTAGTGGAACAATATTCATCTTAAAACCTCCAGTCAAACTCAGAAAGAGCCACCTACCAACCTTAAGTCGGATAGGTGGCTCTTATTGCTTTATATATTAATTATTCTCCTAATCCATATCCATTTTTAATAAGATAGTTCTTTAAGGTTTCTTGGGTTCCTGTAATATTCCTAGCATATCGGGTATTATAGGTTCCCCTGCTTACTGCACCTCCGCCCTGGTTATAGGCGCATAGTGCTAAGGTTTCATCGTTATATTGATCCAGATGGGATGATATATATCTGGCTCCAAACTCTATATTTACATGTGGATCAAATAGTTCATCTCTTGAAATGCCATACCTCTGAGCAGTTTTTGGCATTATCTGCATTAATCCTACAGGGCCTCTTCCACCTATCGCATCTGCCCTAAATGTGCTTTCCCTTTGTGCCATCGCTATTAACAAGAGTTCGTCTACATCGTATACATCGGCTTCATGCTTAAATAAGAATACGAGCATAAGAGCCCCACCAGGAGTTATATTTTTGTTCCTAGACATAATATAATTTGCCAAACCCTTGTTATAGTCAGATTCTGCTTTGTCAAAATAACTGTAAGCGGGAACACCATTCTCTGTGCTAATGTATATTCCCGAATAGTTGTCGTAATAAACATCCCATCCGAAACAGCTATTGCCTGTTAGCTTTCTGATAGGTAGATAGATTACATCATCGACCTGTAGAACGGGCTTGTCGTTTAAGTCCATGGGCTCTACAGCCAGCTCGGGTATTTTAATAAGTCCGGCTTGTTCCCTTATTCGTTTAAGCTGACTTGCAATGTCGAGGTATTCTGCAGACATCGAGACACCCTGCAGCTTAACAGGTAATTTTAGTTTCCTTTCCTTTTCTGCCATCATAAGAACTGAAACATCATTTAATACTATGGCTTTGGGGTTTTCAAGATTGCTCTTTAATACCTCTTCAGCAAGTACAGTCCTTACTGGCTCCTTCTTTAAAATTTTTAGAGTGCGGCTTTCCCAATCCATTTCCACGTCGAAACCGAGCAGCTCACCCATTTCTTGTGTCAACGGGAAATAGGTTGTTCCATCGTATGTGAATAATGGATATTCCAAATAGTAATTTGCAATTCTATTTCCATTTATATCGATGTTGCGGTTTAAAAATTGACCCTGTACTTCATCTTCAGCATATATAGTTATAGTCGAGGAAAGCAAGATTGCCAACGAAAGCCACACCGATACTAGCTTCTTTGCCATATCTTCTTTCTCTCCTTTCGAAACCTAACCTAAAAAAAGGTATGTTGTAATTATACCACAAAATA
>JAAYHT010000105.1 GCA_012735285.1 Clostridiales bacterium
AAATCATTATCAATGTTATTTCCTAGTGCTATAGAATTAAGAGCTTCGATAATATCTCTTTCTCGATTAACTAAAGCTTCTAGCTCAGCATCATAAAAACAAATTTCGAAATCTTTCCCAAAAAGGCTCATAGATTTCTCTGTTGCAATCATCGCTCTTCTTAGAATCGAATCAATATCTATTTCATGATCCCCCGGATCAATCTCAAGTATACCTATTCCGCCCCCTATTCTTTCTGTAACAAGTAAAGATTCTATAGTTTCTACAATTGCATTGCCGAGATCAACAAGCTCCATTCTATCTTTATAGTCAAAAATATAGAAAACAAAGCGATGCTCACGTGGTTGGAATAACATACAGTTGTTGCTACAGTATTGGTTGAGGGCCTCAGCTACTTTTTTTATCAGATTCTGAGAATACTGATAGCCATAATTTGCTACAACTATTTGTACCATGCTTAGGTCAATGCCAATAAGAGCTTTTTTAGAATCTTTTTTATGCTTTAAATCCTTTTCAAGTACAGACACCAAGTATTCGCGATTATAAAGACCTGTCCATCTGTCGTGTATATTATTATATTTAAGAATATTTTCAATTTCTATTCTGCCAGAATTATCTATGATGATTCCTTCTAGGGCTTCAACTTCATCATTATCATTAAATACTCCTTGGCCTAGCTCTAGAACCCATTTTCTTTCACCAGTAGCTGTGATTATTTCGTATTCATAACTGAAATCTCGGCGTTCTTTGAGTATCAGTTCCCATTCATCCCAAACCAAATCACGATATTCCGGAGCGATTAGATCACTATATGACAGATCCTTATTGTATAACAGGCTTTCCGCAGAATAGCCAGTTAATTGTTCACATCCTGCGGATACATAATGCATCGTCCATTCCGGAGTATATTCACATCTATATGCCATGCCCGGAAGATGTGATAAAAGTGTGGATTTGCTACGTTCACTTTCTGCCAGTTGTTCCTCGAGCAATTTACTTTCTGTTATATTATTACAAAGAACTATGTAATTAAAACTTTGGGTATCATCCAAGGCCAATGTAGCCACTATCATATGTACCCAAACCTCAGAACCATCCGGCCGTATAAATCTCTTATCCATAGAAAAGCTGTCAATTTCACCAGCTTTAAGTCTCTGGAAATTATGTGATTCCTCATCGATATCATCAGGATGTGTTATGGAAACCCAACCCGAATTTAGCAATTCTTCTTTTGACCTTCCAGTTATTTTTTCAAATGCGGGATTAATGCTAATGTACTTATTCATGCTGGCAGAGATTTTGTCTTCGCTAAAGGAAATTGCAATGCCGACAGGAACTTTATTGAATATCGTCTCATAAGTCACGGCTTTTTCGTGCAGTTGTCTTTCCAATTCATGCTGCGTACGTAACAATGCCACATGCACATCAATTCTGGCTTTTAATGACTCCATATGAATCGGCTTGCGGATATAGTCTACTGCACCGAGATTTAAACCTTTAATCTCATTGTCCAGTTCATTATAATTTGTTAATATAATTGTTCGAAGCTTACGATACCTATCGCTCCCTTTCAGGTATTTTAGAACTTGAAAGCCATCCATATTTGGCATATTAAGATCAAGTATGAGCAGGTTGATACCATCCTGCTTCTCGAGCACATCAACAGCTTCTACTCCATCACAAGCAGTCAAAATCTCATACTCATTTAACATACTTTCGATAATCAACCTGTCGGATGCTGAGTCGTCAACTACTAAAATCTTTATTTTCATTGGCGATTCTCCTCCTTTAGCCCAATTTAATGCCGTTTTTTTACGATTATTCTAACTCTTCAAGCAACTTTCCTAGTAATTTTGAAAACTTCTCCTGTAATGATGCTATCTTATCTTCGTTTTGTTCTATTAGCGCTTCCTGTAATGAAGCAGCAACATCCTCCAGTGATTTGGCACCTATACTTCCGGAGCTACCCTTAACCTTATGTGTAATCTGGGCTGCATCTTCAAATCTTTTTTCTCTAATTGCAGCCTCAAGCCTGTCCAAGGTATCTTGATTTTCTCTGCGGTATTCTTCTAATACCCTGGAATATAGCTCCTCGTTACCACCCATGTATTTTATACCCTGCTGCCTGTCAAGCACGGTAGAATCCTTATCTGTATCTAGCTTATATCCTAATAAAATATTCTTGATTGTCTGAATAAAGCGATCAGGATCAAAGGGTTTACTTATATAGTGATATATACCACTTTTTTCGCATTTATCACGAACTCCTAAAATAACGTCTGCTGTCATGGCTACTATAGGAATACTTGACGATAATTTTCGGATTTCTTCCGCTGCCTCATAACCGTTCATAACCGGCATATGTAAATCCATTAATATTAAATCGATTATATCTTTATGCTTCCTAAATTGATCCACAGCTTCTTTTCCGTCATTAGCAATAATAGATTTTATCCCTACCTGCTCTAGCAGTAACTTAGCTATTAATTGGTTAGTCTTATTATCCTCCACCAGCAACACATGATAGGGCTTTTCTAGCTTTGCTGAATCTGATTCTTTATTAGAATCCACTGAAAGCTTAGAGTCGGCAAGAGCTTTCAAATTGAAGATATCTAAAATTCCGTTTAACAAAACTGAGGGTATAATTGGCTTTCCTATACCCATATCAATTCCATAGTCATTAAGCCTATCGAACAAGTCCTCCCGCATCATCGGCAAAAGCATAATAATCTTTGGAATTTTAAAGATATTTTTGTTCTTGCGCAAAGTCTCAACAAAATTGAAACCGCCTTGGGCAGGAGTATCATAATCGATTATAAACAAATCGAAAGGCTTAGCAAACTTTCCATTTGCAGCTTCCAGCATACTGAGGGCGCTGGTCTCAGAACTGGTAAGTTCACAATGCATTCCCATGCTTTCAAGATAACTTCCGATCAAGTTTATATTTGCACCCGACCTTTCTAATACCAAAGTCCTAAGATCCTTAAAGCGATTAGAAGAAAGGGTTTTTTGATAAACATCTTCCTTCTCTTTGTCAACTAATAGAGATATGTGAATAATAAAAGTAGTCCCTTCTCCTGGAGTGCTAAATACTTTTATTTCTCCCCCCATTATATCCAGCAGAGTTTTGACAATGGACAGCCCTAAGCCGGAACCTCCAAAACGTCTATTGATGCTACTATCGCCCTGTTCAAAGGGTGTAAAGAGTTTATTGATTTGTTCTTCCGTCATTCCTATTCCAGTATCCTTTATGGTGAATGAGATATGATAATTTTCATTCTCCTTTGCTATTAATCGGATATCCAAGGATACTTCACCTTCATTTGTGAATTTGACGGCGTTATTTAAAACATTGAGTAAAACTTGTTCAATCCGTTTAGAATCGCCAAAAAACCAATTGGGCACAAGTGGATCCTATGAAAGTCGAAAACCGATTCCCTGCTCATCTATTTTATAGGAGACGATACTTACCACATCCTGAATCACCTGATCCATACTAAAAGATGCGTTTTCGAGTTCTACTTTTCCCGCCTCGATTTTAGAAAAATCGAGGATATCATTTATGATACTAAGCATGTTATTTGCTGCTTGTGTTATCCTTTCAATATACATGCTTTGAGTCAGGGTAATTTCAGTCTTTTTCAACAAATATGACATTCCTATAATTGCATTTAACGGAGTTCTTATCTCGTGAGACATCCTCGCCATAAAACTTGATTTGAATTCATTTGCCTCTTCCAGATCAAGCTGAATCTGTTTTCTATGCCGAATTTCTTTACGCAGTCGTGCAATCCAGAAAAATGATACGACCAGTACGACGGCAATTATAGTTCCAACAATAGACAGAATGCGATAAATTGGCCCGTAATCTATGTCAGTTTCTAGCTCTATCCACTTGTTGTTTATTGCAAGCTTTTCGCTTTCTGTGATTGAATGAAAGGCTTTATTAAATATGCTTATCAATTCAGGCCAGTCTTTTCGGACGGCGAAATATAAGGCTTGCTGTTTTTCAGCCTCAAATGCTATAAATCTGAGATTAGTAATTCCGTGTAAGCGAATAAGATAGTTTGTTGTGGCCAGATTCCCAATAAAGGCTCTTTCTTCTCCCGTTGCCACAGCTGCAAGGGCAGCTTCGACTGAATCATAAAGACTGAGATTTATATCCTGATAAGACAACAAGTAGCTGTGATGCGAACTATTTCGCTGCACAGCTACTGTGTATCCTTTTAAATCATCTATACCGGATATTATCTTCTCCGTATCCCGGGTTACGATTACCCTTTTATAGTAGTAATAGGGCTCGGAAAATAGGAAGTGTTTTTCTCTTTCTACTGTTTTCCCAATAGCAGGTAGTGCGTCAACCTCCCCTGCCAGGGCTAAATCATAAGCTTCGGGCCATGTTAACCCTTTTATAACTTCAAACTCCAGGCCTGTTTTTTCACTGATTAAAGCTAGATAGTCTGCTGCAATTCCCTTGTATTCACCATCTTTATCGATAAATTCAAACGGCACAAACTCTGGATCTACTCCGAGACAAATCACCGGATGATCTTTAATAAAAGCAAGTTCATCCTCTGTCCATTCAATGGAATTACTAGCAGCTAAGCATGGCGTTGCTATAGCTATTACTAATAACATTGCTAGAACGGTTACACTTAAAACGATATGCCTAGAATTAGCCATAAACACACCTCTTTTTTGGCTTGTACCGCTTATCTAATAAATTTTATTTTGTTCTCTATATTAAACAGTGCTAATCCTGGTGTATTTAGTGGTTACTTCTGTGTCTATATAAAGCATAACGCAGGTTTGTTTCCAATTCAAGGAAAAAATATCAATAACCCCATGTTTGTAATATCCATTCTTTGTTATTATCTCGTGTTCAGATCCATTTCCAACTATCATATCTACTATTAGGGTTGAGGCTTCCATCCCCACCAGAAGACCCCACATCAAATGAAGATACAAGTACAATTGCTTGGTCTGCCTTGTACTGCTCTGCCCATTCTACAAATTCTTCATAGGAATTGTCTCCAATGTAATGTATTTCTGTTAAAGTGCATCCTTTAAAATTATCTTTAAAATATCTCAATACGATATCAATGGCTCCATTTATCTCAGTCTCTGAGTAAATTTCGGAATCAACATCAATAATATTTACATCATTAATGTTTCCACCACATGCGTTTAAAGACAGTATTAAAACGACCAATATAATTAATATTTTATTCTTCATCTTTTACTTTTTACCCCTTTTTCCTCCAAGATATTTCGTGCGATTTGTTACATTATAAATCTATTTTCTTAGTATTAAATATAACTAAATAAAATTATGCCAACTAATGTTATTTATCGTGACAATAATTGCATTATAATGTATAATATTGCCACAATATATATAGTAATTAATTGCTGCACAGTATTAATATTACTAACTATATCTCCAGCTATTAAGGAGGCCTTATATGCAGCAACAAATAATTAATGCGTTAATAAACAACGCTGCCCTATTAATAATACTATCCTTAATCTATGAACTGACCTATCACATTTTTCCGCGATCTCTGATTAAGCAAATCTTAACTGGTATTTTGATCGCATTAACATGTGTTGCTATTATGTTGATGCCATTTAAGCTCTTGCCGGGTATTGTATTTGATACAAGGTCTATTTTAATCAGCGTAACAGCACTTATAGTTGGGCCTATTGCAACAATTATTACCGTTGTAGCAGCTATATTTTTAAGAGTATTTCAAGGTGGCATGGGTACCATTCCGGGTGTTGCAGTTATATTAACCAGTGCAATTATCGGCTCTATTTGGAGGCGGTGGACAACTATAAGGAAAATAAAGTTGCGCTGGTACAATGTATATATTATGGGCCTTATTGTTCATGTAACAATGATAGCATGCATGCTTCTCATGCCCTACCCATACAATATAAACGTAATCCGAGAGATAACTATTCCCGTATTAATAATATATCCCATTGCAACCGTTTTGCTTTGCCTCTTACTTACTAAACAACAGGCATTTTGGCAAATGAGAGATGAAATTAAACAATCGGAAGAACGGTTCCGGTTATTATATGATAATGCGCCTCTTGCATATCAATCCATGGATATCGATGGAAAAATTGTTGATGTTAATAAGCAGTGGCTAGATTCCTTCGGATATCAAAGAGACGAAGTAATTGGAAGGTATTTTTATGAATTTCTTAACCCTGAATATATAGATGACTACTTAATAAAATTTGAACTGTTTAAGCGTAAGGGTCAGATACATAATGAACTTGAAATCATTCATAAGAACGGCAATAGTATCTATATTTCATTTAATGGAAACAGCGGATATGATACTAACGGTTATTTTAAACTGGCATATTGTATTTTAACGGATATAACTGAACAGAAAAAAGCTGAAATAGAGGTACGCCAAAGCGAACTTAAGTTCCGTCGTCTTTTCACCGCAATGTCACAAGGGGTTGTCTGCCAATCTGCTGATGGAAGAATTATTTCAGCTAATCCTGCTGCCGAAAGAATTTTAGGACTATCCTTTGAACAAATGAAAAATATGACATCAGAGGATCCGAGCTGGAAGACAATTTATGAAGATGGTTCAGTGATGCCGGGATCAGAACATCCTTCTATGATAGCTCTTAAAACAGGAAAAACATGCGGTCCAGTAATTCTTGGAGTATTTCAGCCAAAGCTTAATAGCCATGTTTGGCTTTCAGTAAACGCTACACCCATAATAGAAGTAGATGGTACATTGTCGCAAGTATATACAATTTTTCAAGACATAACTGCCGAGAAAAAAGCAAAGCAAGATTATCAACTTCTATTCAATTCAATGGTTGATGGCTTTGCACTTCACGAAATTATCTGCGACAATGAAGGAAAACCAATTGATTATCGTTTCCTTGCTGTTAATCCCGCCTTTGAACGAATTGTGGGTAAAAAAGCAAAAGATATTATTGGCAAGACTGTTCTTGAGGTCCTGCCTAATACCGAATCTTATTGGATAGAAACATACGGCAAAGTAGCCCTAACTGGCGAATCGGTGATGTTTGAAAACTATGCAGCTGCAACGGATAAGCATTTTCGAGTAACAGCTTATCAACCAGCACCAATGCAATTTGCATGTACTTTTTCAGATGATACTTCTCGAGTAAAAGCTGAGGAGCAATTATTCAGAGCATTAGCAAGGTTAAGAGGACTACTTAATAACAGCAATAGCCCGATTATCATTTTCGATGATAATGGTAACATTATAGAAACATCTGTCGCAGCAGAAAAAATAATTGGTTTATCAAGAAAAGAAATAATAGGTAAGAATATGAATCAGATAGGCTTATCTAATATTTTAAGAAACGCTATATTATTATTTGATAGTTCAGCCACAGTAGGTCAAGTCATTGAAAATACTGATATGTTTGAACTTGAAGGTGAGAAGAAATTCTATGAAAGCAGATTGTTCACGATAGCTACAGACCAACCGGATGAAATGCTGTTTGGCTATCTGGGAATTGATGTTACGGATCGTATTATGGCAGAGCAAGCTTTAAAAGAAAGCGAAAGAAAATACAGCAGTTATATAGAAAATGCACCATATGCCGTGTTCGTTGTTGATGAAAACGGGAATTATTTAGAAAGCAATAAGGCTGCTTCTACTATTACAGGTTACAGTAAAGAACAAATACTAAGCATGAATGTACGAGATATTATCGCTCCCGAATCTATAGATGAAGCTGTTCATCATTTTAAGTCATTGAAAGAAACAGGTAAAATGAGCGCTGAACTACGCTATTGCCATAAAGACGGTTCAATTAGGTGGTGGACAGTGGATGCTGTAAAAATTTCGGTAGGTCGATTTCTTGGATTCTCCATTGATATTACGGACAGAAAACAAGCGGAGGCAGAGCTTATAAACCTCAATCAACACGACTATCTAACAGGAATATATAATCGAAGGTATTACGAAGCGGAACTCAAGCGTATGAATAACGAAAAAATGTTGCCACTGTCGGTTATTATCGGAGATATAAATGGGGTCAAGTTTATAAACGATGCTTTTGGACACGCTGCAGGTGATAAGATTATTATAGAAACAGCTAGGATTCTTAAAGAATGTTGTCGCGAGGGAGATGTATTAGCTAGGACTGGCGGTGATGAGTTCTCTATACTTATGCCCAATACCGATAATCTAATGGCATCTAAAGTTTTAAATAGAATACAGAACGCTATTAAGAGATTTAATACCAAAAACACAGATGAAATATATCAACTCAGCGTCTCTCTGGGGTGTGCCACAAAAGTGTCTATAGATGAAGACATAAAAGAGATACTAAAAATTGCAGAGGGACATATGTATCAACGTAAACTGCTCGAGCAAAGCAGTGCACACAGCGCTATAGTTGCTTCAATAAAAGCTACTCTTTTCGAAAAAAGTCATGAAACTGAAGAACACGCACAAAGGCTTATTGCTCTAACAAAAGCTATTGGGACGTCACTTAATCTATCTCAAGCAGAACTAGATAAACTTGAATTGCTGGCATCATTGCATGATATAGGCAAGGTCGGTATTAGAGACGACATTCTTACAAAACCAACCAAACTGAATGAAAAGGAATGGGCAGAAATTAAAAGGCATCCAGAGATTGGCTATCGAATTGCAAAAACATCTCTTGAACTTGCGCCGATCGCAGAAGGCATTCTATCTCATCATGAATGGTGGAATGGCAAAGGATATCCTCAAGGGCTAAAGGGTGAAAACATCCCCTTAATATCTAGAATCGTCTCAGTTGTTGATGCATATGATGCAATTACAAACGATAGACCATATAGAAAAGCCTTAACCCACAAAGAGGCAATTAAAATAATCAAACAAAATGCTGGCATTCAATTTGACCCGCTAATTGTTAAAATTTTTATTGAGATCGTTAATTAAAATAGAGGCGAATTGTAAAATGAAGTTGAACTAATAAGGAATCCATAGT
>JAAYHT010000106.1 GCA_012735285.1 Clostridiales bacterium
ATCGGAAACGGAATTTCATTGATCATTTTCGGTGGAATTATAGCGAGGGCTCCAAGTGCCGTCCATTCGACATGGCTGTCATATAGAGCCGGAGAAGTGGGACTTCTGTCCATAATACTTTTCATTATCTTTGCCTTGATAGTAGTTGTGGGTATCGTATTGGTACATCAGGGACAAAGAAAGATACCGGTTCAATACGCAAAAAGAGTAATTGGCAGAAAGATGTATGGTGGCCAGAGTACCCATATTCCGATGAAGGTAAACCAAGCTGGAGTTATACCTGTAATATTTTCACTTTCACTGCTGCAATTTCCTTTAACAATAACATATTTCATTCCGAATACAGGATTTGCAGATTTTGTGGCTAGGTGGCTTTCCCCAGCAGGATCTCCAGGTGTTTGGATTTATTCATTGTTAAACATCATTCTCATAATATTCTTTACTTATTTCTACACAACGGTAACTTTTAATCCCGTAGAAGTAGCAAATAACATGAAATCAAATGGTGGGTTTATCCCCGGGATCAGACCGGGCAGGCCAACTGTTGAATATTTAAATAAAGTAATGACAAGAATCACATTTGTGGGAGCGATCTTTTTAGCAATAGTTGCAACACTTCCTACACTTATTCAAGAGTTCAGTGCCCTTAAAATCGGGTTCGGCGGAACTTCACTATTGATTGCTGTAGGTGTTGCTTTAGATACAATGAAACAATTAGAAGCGCAATTGGTAATGCGTAATTATCAAGGATTTTTAAAGTAAGAAAGAGGGCGTAAAAGTGTTTAAACTAGTGTTGTTAGGTCCTCCAGGGGCCGGCAAGGGAACACAAGCAAAGAAAATATCTGAGAAATATAACTTACCACATATTTCTACCGGAGATATTTTCCGAAGGAATATAAAAGAAGGAACTCCTTTGGGAATGAAGGCTAAGGAATATATGGATAAAGGGGAATTGGTTCCCGATGAGCTAGTTATAGAACTGGTAGAAGATAGATTAGAGCAAGATGATTGCAAGGATGGTTTTCTGCTTGACGGTTTCCCAAGGACTGTCAACCAAGCAGAAAAACTCGATGAGTATCTATCATCTAAGGGTAATAGCTTAGATTTAGTAATAGATTTAGAAGTAGATGAGGATATACTTCTGGATCGGATGATTGGTAGAAGAGTTTGCAAAGTATGTGGTGCTAACTACCATATAAAGACCATGCCTCCTAAGAAGGAAGGCGTTTGCGATGTATGTGGTGGTGAGGTTATTCAAAGAGCTGATGATACAGAGGAAACTGTAAGAAATCGCTTTGAGGTCTACCAAAGGCAGACAGCACCTTTAATTGAATACTACCAGGAAAAGAATCTTTTAGCCAAAATAGAAGGAACCGGTGGACCGGATAAAGTATTCGAATCTATAGTTTCCGCTTTAGGAGTATAGAATGATTGTAATTAAGTCTCAGGAAGAAATCGAATTGATGAGTCAAGCCGGAGCAATTACAGCACAAATCCTCGAGGATCTTTACAAAGTCATTGAGCCGGGCATATCGACAAAGGATATAGATGAATTTGTAGAGGAAAATATCCTTAATAATAATATGATTCCAGCTTTTAAGGGCTATAATGGGTTCCCTGCCAGCACTTGTGTATCTATTAACCAGGAAGTAGTACATGGTATACCTACGAAGAAGCGTATCCTTCGAAAAGGTGATATAGTAAGTGTGGATGTAGGGACTATCTACAAAGGCTATTACAGCGATGCAGCAAGAACCTACCCTGTAGGGGAAGTCGATGAATCGGCTCAAAAACTGATCAGGACTACGATGGAATGTTTCTATAAAGGGCTAGAATTCTGTAGACCTGGATACAGGTTATCAGATGTATCCCATGCCATACAGAAACATGCGGAAGAAAACGGGTTTTCAGTAGTCAGGGATTTTGTCGGTCATGGTATTGGCACTTCAATGCATGAGGCTCCGCAAGTCCCGAACTATGGGGTTCCTGGTAGAGGGCCGAGGCTCGTTCCCGGTATGGCATTGGCTATTGAACCGATGGTCAATGAAGGGACCTATCAGGTGGAAGTTTTGGAAGACAATTGGACTGTAGTTACCAAAGACGGAAAACGTTCCGCTCATTATGAGAATACGGTTGTTATAACTGAAAGTGAGCCTATGCTGTTGACGGTCTAATACTGAATAGAGGAGGTGTCTAAATTGGCTAAAGAAGACGTAATCGAAGTATATGGTACGGTGCAAGAAGCACAACCAAATGCCATGTTTAAAGTTAAATTAGAGAACGGTTATGAAGTGCTTGCACACATTTCTGGGAAGATTAGGATGAATTTTATCAGGATTTTACCTGGAGATAGAGTCAAGGTAGAGTTATCTCCCTATGATCTCTCAAGAGGTAGAATTATTTGGAGAGATAAATAGATAACTAAAGGCAAGGAGGGAGTAGAATGAAGGTCAGAGCCTCAGTAAAACCGATTTGTGAGAAATGTAAGGTAATAAAAAGAAAAGGCAAAGTTATGGTAATTTGTGAAAATCCCAAGCATAAGCAAAGGCAAGGATAGGGTGTGAGTTGGGACTATCGGGAGCGGCTGTGTTTTCCTGCCGAGAGGTAGCAAAACACCGGTAGACCATTCAACATATAATAAATTCGTTTGAGTATATTGATAAGAATTAATAACCTAGAAGGAGGAAAATATTTATGGCT
Source organism: Clostridiales bacterium (assembly GCA_012735285.1). Lineage (GTDB taxonomy): Bacteria > Bacillota > Clostridia > Peptostreptococcales > Anaerovoracaceae > JAAYHT01. The sequence continues at coordinate 2,701 of JAAYHT010000106.1, forward strand.
AGTATAGCCGGTGTCGATTTACCGAGAGACAAGAGGGTAGAAATCGGACTAACCTATATATATGGTATAGGCAGACCTACGGCAAATGAGATACTCAAAAAAGCCGGTGTAAATCCTGATACCAGGGTTAAAGATCTAACCGAAGAAGAAGTCGGTGCTATAAGAAAGATTATTGATACCGAATACCATGTTGAAGGTGATTTAAGAAGAGAGGTTTCCCTAAATATCAAAAGATTGATGGAAATTGGATGTTATAGGGGAATTAGACATAGAAGAGGTCTTCCAGTTAGAGGACAGAATACCAAGACCAATGCTAGAACAAGAAAAGGTCCCAAAAAGACTGTAGGAAGAAAGAAGAAGTAAAGGAGGTAAGAAATTATGGCAAGACAAGTTAAAAAGGCTGTTCGCAGATAAAGAAAAGAACGCAAGAATATTGAACGCGGCCAGGCTCATATTCAGTCTACCTTCAACAATACTCTGGTAACTCTTACAGATCTTGAGGGCAATGCACTTTCTTGGTCTAGTGCAGGTGCGCTTGGTTTCAAAGGTTCGAGAAAATCTACTCCGTTTGCAGCACAGATGGCTGCTGAAGAAGCTGCTAAAGCAGCAATGGAACATGGACTTAAAACGGTAGAAGTATACGTTAAAGGGCCGGGATCAGGTCGTGAGGCTGCAATCAGAGCATTGCAGACTGCAGGTCTCGAAATCAGTTTGATTAAAGATATAACGCCGATTCCGCATAATGGGTGTAGACCACCTAAGAGAAGAAGAGTTTGATGAAAGGGAGGTGTCATTAGTATGGCTAGATATACAGGACCTTCCTGCAGACTATGCAGAAGAGAAGGACAAAAGCTGTTTCTTAAAGGTGAAAGATGCTATAGTACAAAATGTGGTATAGAAAGAAGAAACTATGCTCCAGGACAACATGGACTGGGTAGAAGAACTAAGGCTACGGAGTATGGGCTGCAGTTAAGAGAAAAGCAAAAAGCTAAACGCTTTTATGGTTTATTAGAAGCTCAATTTAAAAATTACTTTGAAAAAGCTGCAAGACAAAAGGGTCTGACAGGTGAGAACTTACTGATCCTACTAGAAACAAGGCTTGACAATGTTGTATATAGAATGGGTTTCGCTTCTTCAAGGAAAGAGGCTAGACAATTAGTAACCCATAACCATTTCACAGTAAATGGCAAGAAACAAAATATACCTTCCTTCCAAGTTAAAGCAGGCGATGTAATAAAAGTTAAAGAGAAGAGTGCAGCTTCTCCTAAATTTAAAGAAATCAGAGACATGGCAATAACCACTCCATCTTGGATCACAGTTGATACTGAAAAGCTTGAAGGTAAAGTTGTCGCAATGCCAAGGAGAGAGGATATCGATACTCCTATAGCAGAGCATCTAATCGTAGAGCTCTATTCTAAATAGTTAGATATTGTCGACGATACTGCAATCGACAGATCTGGGAAAAGGAGGGTTTTACAATGATAGAAATTGAAAAGCCAACAATTGAATGTTTCCATGATGAAAATGATAGGACCTATGGGAAATTTGTAGTTGAGCCGCTCGAGAGAGGTTACGGAACTACTCTTGGCAATAGCATGAGAAGGATCCTTTTAAGTTCTCTTCCTGGAGCAGCTGTTACATCCGTCAAAATAGATGGCATACTACATGAATTTTCAACCATACCAGGGGTTAAGGAAGACGTTACTGAGATCATCCTGAATCTCAAAAGATTGTCCGTACGCTTACACGACAACAATCCAAAGCGCGCTATTATAAATGCTGTAGGACCAAAGGTGGTAACTGCAGCAGATATAATTGCGGATGCTGACGTAGAGATTTTCAACCCCGATCTTCATATTGCAACCCTTGAGGAAAATGCCTCTCTGGTTATGGAAATCACTATAGAGGGAGGCAGAGGCTATCGGACAGCTGAGCAGAATAAGACCGAGAATATGCCAATAGCTGTGATACCTATAGATTCGATTTTCACACCAGTTAAAAAGGTTAACTTCACTGTAGAAGATACAAGGGTTGGTCAGGTTACAGACTTTGACAAGCTCATATTGGAAGTTTGGACTGACGGTAGCATCACACCGGAAGAAGGTGTTTCAATAGGAGCTAAGATAATGCAGGAACACCTTAAGCTATTTATCGACCTTACAGATGCTATGGATGATGTGGAGATTATGGTTGAAAAGGAAGAAGACCAAAAGGAAAAAGCCTTAGAGATGACCATAGAAGAATTAGAGCTTTCAGTACGTTCTTTCAACTGTCTGAAGCGAGCTAATATCAATACGGTAGAAGAGCTTACTCAGAGGACAGAAGAAGACATGATGAAAGTAAGAAATCTAGGAAAGAAATCTTTGGATGAAGTTAAGAGAAAATTAGAAGAATTAGGTCTCAGTTTAAAGCCAAGTGATGACTAATAAAGGAGGTTAAGAGCATCATGCCAGGACATAGAAAATTAGGAAGGCCGACTGCTCACAGAAAGCTAATGCTTCGCAACCTGGTTACTGACTTGCTACGCGAAGGCAGAGTAATGACAACGGATACTAGGGCAAAAGAAGCAAGAAAATTAGCTGAGAAAATGATCACGTTAGGCAAGAAGGGCGATCTACATGCAAGAAGACAGGCTATGGCATTTCTCTTCGATGAAGATGTTGTAAAGAAGCTTTTTGATGAAATCGCTCCAAATTATGCAGACAGAAACGGTGGATATACCAGGATCTTAAAGTTGGGGCCAAGACGTGGCGACAATGCAGAAATGGTTTTTCTAGACTTAGTTTAAAAAGAATATTATATATATACGGAAGAGCATAGAAATATCTACGCTCTTTCTTTTTATCTAAAAACAAAGATATTATTTCGGGGATGATGTCGGATGACAACAATATTTGGTGAGCTCTTTTAGTTGTATTATATGAAGTGACGGATTATAATAAAATTATCCAAATTATTATCACGTTTTACATGATATCCCAAAAAAGGTAACTGGGGGAAACAATGGGTGTACATAAGATTAATATAAAAAATCTTATAGAGTCCTCATTTCGGTCTGCCAACAAGCTTAGTATAAAGGCAATTACAAAGAAAAACCTGCCATACTTTGTGGGATGGATTGCAGTTTCCATATGGCTTTATGCATACTTTCTTCCTATAGGGGATTTTGCTCTTTCGGTAAGTTTATTTGAGTCTATCGTAGGTGACACAAGCCTTTATTTTTATGTCATGATAATTACTGGTAGTTTGATACCAATTCTGTTTGATGGAAAAAGATTTGTCCCCGCTTCTTTTTATAGCTTGGTTTTTTCTTTAATATGCTTTATTTCCGTATTGATTCTTGGACCGAGTATTCCTTCCAAAATCATTATGTTTATTGCTGTACCCTGCATAGCACATATTTTTATCTCCCATGTGTATGCTTTTTTTATGGTTCTTAATAATTCAGAAAAACTATATTCCATGATTTTGGTTGTGTTAATTCCCAAGGTATTAATGTATATAAAGCCGTTATTTAGCAATACGCAACTTAAACTGCATCCCTTCATCATTCTAATTTTTTTCATTATGATAGTATTAATTTTTACAACCCACTATATTAAGTCCCATGCTGATACGGTGCCTTCTTTGCAGAAAATAAAAGCTCCCCAAAAGGCATATTCCCTCATGCCTGTGATTTTTATCGTGTTTGCTTTAAACGATGTGATAGCTCCGGCCATCTTGCAACAGGTAAGCGGTTTTGCCAAGAGTCAGATAGAAGGCTTGTACTTTGCAGAAATTTTGGTGGGTCTTCTAGTGATCCTTCTTCTACAAACCTTTTTTTCGATGAACCTATGTACAATGCTAAATCTATCCTTTGCTTTTTTAGTTTTAGGATTTGTTATAGATATAGTCCGGTTGCAATTTCCAAGTGCGGGACTTGTAGCAGCCCTATGTTTTGGAG
>JAAYHT010000015.1 GCA_012735285.1 Clostridiales bacterium
AGACCCACCATATGTTCGGGGAGAAGGAGTTTAAGGCTATGAAGAAATCAGCTTTGTTTATAAATGTGGCAAGGGGTGGAGTTGTGGATCAGGAAGCTTTGATCGAAGCTTTGCGCAACAAAGAAATTGCAGGTGCAGCTTTGGATGTTACAGATCCTGAGCCCCTAAATACAGACAGTCCTCTATGGGATATGGAGGATGTAATAATTACGCCTCACATGGCCGCTACTGCTCCGATCTTATCACAGTTTGCAGTTGATTTTTTCTGTGAACAATTAAAGAATTATCTAGAAGGAAAGCCGATAAAAAATACCATGAAACCATAGTGGAAATGACAGAAAGGAGAATTCATAATGCCAGAAATGCGTCTTGCTGGCCCCCGTTACAAATATCCGGTGTCTGATGCAGAATTACTTAGAAGATTAGCTGCAATTCAGTCGGCAATGAAAAAACAAGAAATTGACTGTTGCATAACCCAGAGCCAGAACATTATTTTTGATAGCTGCATTCGCTACTTGGTAGATATGCCAGCCCATCCATATGGGACCACAATATTGATTCCGCAGGAAGGACCCATGACTCTTATAAACCATGGCCCTGATAACGACAATGATACAATTCCTGATTTCATTCGCAATGTTGATAGACTGTATTCAAAAGCCTAATGTCAAACCTTCGATTGCACTGACCGCATAACAGGAGAAACCGTTGTCAAGGAGATTAAAGCTAAAGGATTCAAAAGAATTGGACTGATATTAAAACAATTGATGAGTTTGGATTTTGGTGAATATTTATATAACAATCTTCCGGATGTGGAGTTTGTTGATTTCAGTAGATCCTTTAATGAAATTAAAGCCGTTAAGAGCGAGGAAGAATTAGAATTAGCGAGAAAATGCGTTCGAGCTCATGAACACTTGATAGATACCGTCCCTTCTTTATTACGTCCCGGTAGATTTGAATATGAAATATTAGCGGATCTAGAGCATAGGTCAAGATATATTGGATGTGATAATATAGGGAACATTGCTGTGGGTTCAGCATCCCTAGGAAAAGGACCAGCGTTTTATAAGAATTTCAGGGCTAATAGGTGTTTAGAAGCTGGCGATGCTGTTGCCGTTATGATTGAGGTATCTGGACCTGGAGGGATTTATGGTGAGGTTTCACGCACCTTTTGTCTTGGTGAGCCAAAGCAAAGCCTGTTGGATCTCTTTGAAATCGCTAAAAATGCTCAATACGCAGTGGCTAATGCAATGAAGCCAGGAGTGAAAGGAAAGGATCTCGATAGAGTATATAATGATTATGTTACTCAGTTCGGAATAGAAAAAAACGCTCGCTTTGTAGGACATGGCCAAGGGTATGATATGATGGAGGCTCCAACCATTGGTCCTAGAGAGGAGATGGAAATTAAGGAGAATATGTTCTTTGCCATACATCCAAGGATTGTTAAAAATGGTGAAGTTGCCATGTGTTGCGACAATTTTGTTGTTACAAAAGAAGGAGCCCTACGAATGACCCGCACAAAACAGAAGATAATACAAGTCGAATATTAATTAGATCATAAGTATGCAGGGTGGAAAAATCCACTCTGCATTTTTTGATTTATATTTAAGACTTTTAATCAACAATATTGTATGATAAAATATCAAATTGAATGTCGAATATACTCTAAAAATCTAATAAAGGAAAAGATGAAATGAAATATCTTATACTAGTTACCGATGGCGCTGCAGATGAAGAAATAGAAGAGCTGGGTGGCAAGACACCTTTAGAATCAGCTAATTTAGAGAATATCAATAAGTTAGCATCAAAAGGTGTTGTAGGTATGGTAAAGACCATACCTGACGGAATGGCACCTGGCAGCGATGCAGCAAACCTTTCAGTTATGGGTTATGATCCTAAGATCTATCATACGGGAAGATCTCCTTTAGAAGCAGTGAGTATGGGAATCGAAATGAGTGATACGGATGTGGCTTTTCGCTGCAATCTGGTTACTTTAAAAGGTGAAGGGGATTATGACGACAAGGTTATAATCGATCACAGTTCAGGAGATATTACTACCGAGGAAGCACGGGAGCTTATAGAGGCGGTTAATAAGGAATTTGGGACAGAAAAGGTTCAATTTTATCCCGGAGTTAGCTATAGGCATGCTATGATTGTGCGAGACGGTAGTACAGATTATGATTTAACCCCTCCTCACGATATATTAGATAAAAGAATAGGAGAATATCTTCCTAAAGGTGAAGGGTCGGATTTTATCGAAAAAATGATGCGAGACAGCTACGAATTGTTGTCTGAACATCCTATTAATCTGAATAGAATTAAGATGGGGAAAAACCCCGGAAACTCGATTTGGATTTGGGGGCAGGGGAGAAAACCCAAGCTGACATCTTTATATGATAAATATAATGTAAGAGGCGCAGCCATTTCCGCAGTTGATCTAATAAAAGGAATAGGTATATGTGCAGGCCTTGACGCTATAGACGTCCCCGGAGCTACTGGAACTATTCATACTAATTTTGAAGGCAAGGCATCTGCTGCAATAGAGCAGTTTAAAAATGGTAAGGACTTTATCTATCTCCATCTTGAAGCACCAGATGAGTGTTCACATCAAGGAGATATAGATGGTAAAATAAAATCTTTAGAATTAATTGATGAGAAAATAGTTAAACCTATAATTGAATACTTCAATAGCTCAGGGGAAGATTTCAGATTCCTTGTACTGCCTGATCATCAGACTCCTATATCAATCAGAACACATGCTGGAAAACCAGTACCCTTTGTTTTTTATGACAGTACTGATGAAAAACAAGTGGATGAATCAAAATATTATGGAGAAAGATCAGCAGCTAATGGAATTTATTTTGACAATGGTTATGAGTTGACAGACTATTTTTTTGCTAAGAAAAAATAAGGGTTGAGCTATGAAAAGAATACCATTAACTATATTACTGATATTATGCATAGTCTTATCTTCGGTCACATTTTCATTTGGAGCGGATAAGACCTTAGATTTAACAGGACAAAGCGCTATATTGATTGATGCAACCACAGGCGAAATATTATATGAATACAATAGCCATGTACTCCACTATCCTGCCAGCACCACAAAGATAATGACAGGAATATTGGCTTTGGAAAACTTAGATTTGTCGGATTATGCGGATATTGATGAAGAGGCATCCTTTACTGGAGGAAGCCGTATCTACCTTTTAGAAGGGGAAGAGATTACGGTAGAAGAACTCCTATATGCATTGTTTTTAGAATCGGCAAACGACGCCGCAGTTGCATTAGCAAAGAAGATATCCGGTACAGTTGAGAACTTTGCCAAGCTAATGAATCGAAAAGCCAGGGAGCTGGGAGCTATAAATACTAATTTCGTAAATCCCCATGGCCTGCATGATGATCAACATGTAAGCACAGCCTATGACCTGGCATTGATTGCAAGGTATGCTATGCAGAATCAACTGTTCCGGGATTTCGTATCCACATATCAGTATACTATAGAAGCGACAAATCTACAGGATACACGCTATCTTTACAATACGAACAGAATGCTTTATGACACTGTGAATAAAGTTATGATTAATGGGCAGACCCGTGTTTGCAAATATGATGATGTTACTGGAATAAAAACCGGTTATACCAGCAAGGCGGGGGGATGCCTAGTAGCAGGAGCAAAGCGTGGGGATACTGAACTGATAGCGGTAACTATGGCATCTACAGATATGGGACGATTTGCTGACTGTATTATGCTCTTAGACTACGGGTTTGACAACTTTAAAACCGTTAATTCGATGCAGGCAGGCGAGAATTTAGGGATAGTAGCGGTAAAAAGAGGGGCTAATAACCGTGTGGAAGTTGCAACTGCAGAACCTGTTTATGTAACCCTACCGATAGAAGCCTCGGAAAACTTGCTGCGTACAGAGGTGGAACTATATGAATCTCTGACTGCTCCTGTGGAAAAGGGACAAAAGGCAGGGGTAGTAAAAATCTATGCCGGTGATGAGCTTCTAGCAGAGTACGATGCAGTAACGGTTGAGGATATAGAAGAAGGTGGAATTCTTTCAGCCTTTGGGATAACCGATGAAACGGCGAAGAAGATATATAGATACGTAATTGCAACTATAATAATGTTATTCTTACTGCTTGTTATATACATCATGATCAAGCGCAGACAGATAAAGAAGAGAAGATTAGCCAGACAAAGGGAAAGAGAGAAGTTAAGAAGGCTAAAACAAAGAGAAAAAGAACTCTGGGAACAAGAGTATTGGAGAACAAGACATTTCTTATAGAAAGGTCTCAGACTGTAGACAAAAAAGGTGCTGGAACATTAAAAACTCCAACACCTTTTTTA